>JAWWDH010000014.1:0-19624 GCA_033720015.1 Pseudomonas sp. | reverse complement strand
TCGCCAGCGGCTGTGGCGTTATCGAATGTGTCAGAGCATGAGTCGTCGGGGAAATTGCTGGGACAACGCACCGATGGAGCGTGTGTTCCGCAGCTTGAAAACCGAATGGATACCGACCTTGGGTTACAGAACTGCCCATGAAGCCCAGCGGGATATCAGCCATTTTTTGATGCATCGGTACAACTGGATTCGGCCCCACCAATTCAATGGTGGGCTGGCCCCAGCTCAGGCCGAGAAAAAACTTAACGTCGTGTCCGAGATTAGTTGACCACTACAGACAACGTGCATGCATTGCCAGAAGGATTCAGGCTCATCGTCCCACACCAGTTCCACGAGTACGGTTTGGCCTAAGTAGGACAAGGCGGTGGCGGTATTCAGGGCGGGGCTTTGGCTAGTCATGCGTGTAGTCCCCCTCGTTGAAGGTGTCCTTACCATTGAGGAGGTCAGCACGGAGGCGGCCAACGTCAACCATGCGGAAGTCGGCCATGGTGATGCTGGGCAAAGTTCCGTTATCTACGAACTCAACCACTTCCTCGACAGGGATGCCGCTGGCCGTGGCAAACGTAATGAGGCTGCAGAGGTCACTGATACCGGCCCCCAAGGGCACAACCTCGCCAGTCGCATTGGGTTGCTGCGCTTCGTTTGGCTTACTCATCGACGTAATCCCCCTGGGAGAAGATGGTTTTGCCTTTGGCCAGATCGGTGCGAACCTGAGCAAGGTTGACTACGCGCGGCCGGCCCATCTTGACGCTGGGGATGGTGCCGTTTTGCATCCAGGCAATGACGGTATCAACGCTGACACCCAACATTGCCGCGTAAACCTCTTTGCTACACATGAGGGCGTTGCGACAGTCGAGGTAGATCACTCGCTTGCCGTCCAGATCAAAGCTCACATCGAAGGGTGGTTCGTTCAGGTGTTGTGTGCTCATCGCCTATCCCTGCCTCTGAAATGCTCATAAACTGTGGTTAAAGGGTGTTTAATGCCTAAATAATTTAGGCGATGGACAGAAGTCTATAAACAAACTATTTAGGCGTAAATAGTTTAGGTGTAATCGGTATAGATCAATTGGGAATAAGAGAAGACAGGGTTAGATTGCTGGTTCGCCACCTCAGCCCGACGAAGGTGGCCAAAAACACCGGCATAGACAAAGCTCGGTGGGGCACTGTTGCGCACAACCAAAAGGTGAAGGTTCGTCTAGAAGACCTAGACGCCTTGATTGAGGCATTTCCCGAATACGAACTGTGGCTATGGAAAGGAGAGGTTGATCCTGGCAAAGGTCAGGTAAGCCCGGCCTACGCCGAAGCGGACGTAAAATTGGAAGAACCCAAAGCGGGCAGCAGATAACAGCGGAAGTGGCCCGGCGGTGGTTTAGCCGAAAGACATGACTCTAGGGAGACAGGCGTGGGAAACATCATCGACATAGCGAGCTTCGAGCACCTACGCAGGTCAAACACCGATGACCGCTATACGTGCCCGAAGACAAACGTAACGTTCCCCCACATATACAAAGTGCTGGTGCCAGAAGGCGATCTGGTGGACGAAGTGCCGGTATTCATCGGCACCTTCAGCACTGAGTACAGGCTCAAAGAACCATCGAGCCTAGAACAAATCCCAGGCTTTCCACCTCTAACTGCTACCAAGATCAGCACGCTCGATGCTGAGGATGAAATCTATCTCGAGGTAATCCACTTCGCTAACAAAGACAAAGCACAGGGCTTCAGGCATGCCTGCGGCCACCTGGGCATAGAACCGGGGCATGTAGCTGGGTTTAAAGACGACCAAGGAGTCTTCATCTTGCTACGCAGAGAGGATGCCCAAAATAAAAAAGGCCATATCATCTACCGCAGCAGTAAACGACAATACTTCGAACAATTAAGATGTAAGATTGAATGCGAATATATCGCCGCATTCAACAGCTTAGGAGAGATAGTCCCTCTGAAAGATATTGAGGATTACCCGGAATAGCTGCTTGACCAAGTCCAGCGACCACCGGACCAACACGAGCGAGCGGCAGGCAGAGCCTCAGAGTTCTTATAATCATGGCTCGTAAAAATAACTCTGACCTGCACACAGTAAGATCCCATCTAGAGAATCCCAACCTGCAATTTTAAAAAATGATTAAGCAAAACAACAAAGGCAATTACTTTATGAAAGTATGCAGCGTAGAGTTTATAAACCACCCTATACTTGGCTCTTTAGAACTAGACTTTACTATTGAAGGCACACCAGCCGAGACGCTATATCTTATCGGTGAAAATGGCGCTGGAAAAACAACAATCCTCAAAGAGATTGAGGACATCACCACCAGCACGAACTACAACCAAGAATTAACCAACCAAAAAACAATATACACTGTCTCGCTCGAAGGGAGAAATATAAAAAAAATCTTACCCGTAACTGACACAGACTTTAATGATGACAAAAGCTACTTTGTAAAATTAATTGTAGATAAAAGTTTAAAGGGATGGGATTCAACTCGCGCTGAAGTCAGGGGCGAAAATGAATTTTTTGCCGCTCACGGATCAATGTGGAAACACGAACTTAAAAAAGAAATACTGCGCGTTAACTATTTCGAATCCAGCCCAGGATACGATTATTCAAGCATACGCAGCACCACATCATTGGACCTAAATCCTAAGGAAAAAAAGGTATCAAACTATAAAGCAATCGCTCAACTGCTGGTCGATGTACAGTCTCAAGATGACAGTGACTTCAGTACTTGGTCAAGAGAAAACCCAAAGCTCCCTAGAAGCGCATATCAGTTAGAAACTCGCACCGAAAGATTTGCAAGAGCCTTCAATGAAATATTTGAAAAGAAATACTACGGGCTTGTTACGGTAAATGGCGAGAAAAAAATACAATTCAAGGAAGGCGATAGATTCTGTGACATAGGGACGCTGAGCTCAGGTGAAAAGCAAATTACTCTCCGAGCGTGCAACCTACTTAGAAATATCCACGACAGTGCGAAAACGGTTAACTTACTTGATGAACCTGAAGTCAGCCTTCATCCCAGCTTGCAATTAAAAATAATGCAGTTCTACAAGAATCTTTTCAGCAATAATGGCCAAGAGTTCAGTGGCCAATTCATAGTATCAACACACTCCCCATTCATTCTTGATCAAATCAATCACTATACCGACAAAGTTATTCATATAGAGAGGAAAAATGGGAATACAAAAGTCAAGAGAGTTGCGGATTTTTTTGGATGGCACGACAAAAAAATAATTACAGAGTCATTCAATCTTGATACGTCATTTTTAGGAAGCGGCTTAAGTGTTTTACTGGAAGGAGAAACTGATGAGAAATATTTTAAAAGTGCACAAAAATTCATAACCGCCCGCAATCAAAACATTGAATACAAGTGGGTTGGTAGAACCATCAAAAAAGGCCATTCGGAATTTACTGGAGACAAGGCGCTAAATCAAACCCTGGCTTTTACATGTGCGCACCCTGATATTGTTAGCGGGAAATTAGTGCTGCTATATGATAACGATACTGGCAAGCCACCAGCTGACTTCGAGAAAGTCATAGTTAGAAGACTACCTAACGCTCCAGAAGGCGGAAACATAAAGAAAGGCATTGAGAGCCTTTTGAATATTAATTTTCTAAGCGTGCCAATAGAGAGTTTTTGGAAAAGTGAGGAAGTTAATGATGGCTATGGTGCCATATCTATTATTAACAAACTTCATAAAATGGCATTATGCAATCATATATGTAATTCAGAACCTGCTGGGATTCAAGAAAAAGTTCTTAGCAACATAATCAGTTTCATGCAGGAGCTAGAAGGGCAAATATTGCCAAATTAAGAATCATGAATTTCAGGGGCGTAAAAGGGATTAATTTATTTACCCTCCTCAAGTCAAGCGATTGGATGCACTGCCGTAAACCTTCCCATTTTCTCGCTTACCGACAGCGACAACAGTAACCACTAGACGGTTGTCCATCACCTCATAGACCAAACGGTAGCCTATGGAACGGAGTTTTATCTTGTAGCAGTTGGGTAGGTCGCGAAGCTTGTCGGCTTCCACCCTGGGGCTTATAAGGCGCTCCTTGAGCTTCGTGGCAAATTGCAATCGAATGGTGCTGTTCAGCTTTTGCCATTCCTTCAGCGCCTTGCTGTTGAACTCGAGAGCATATTCAGTTGCAGCCGGCTCCGCCGGCTTCTGCGATGAGGTCATCAATCTCTACTCGGACAGTAGGTTCACCACGCCGCGCACGGACGATTTCAGCCAGTCGTAGATCGTCAATCAGCTCTAGCATTGCTTCGTAGCGTGCTGGAGGCACGGCGTAGAAGGCTGGCTCGTTTCGATTGAGGATTACCACGGTTTCGCCTGCACCCTCGCGGATGGTACCCATAGGATCTCTTTTAAGGTCTGTCACCGACGCCGCAACGTCAGCCAGCACCGCGTATGTCATCGCCATATCCACCTGTTCTCGCTATTCGCGCTATCTATCTGTGCCTGAGCTATTTCTAATGGCCGAGCCGTCTGAGCTATCTGTGAGCTAATCTGGGCTATCTACTACGGGCCTAGCTATCTTGGTTAAGGCCTTTTCGTCATTCGGTTAACTGTGCGAACACGGGGTTAAGCAAACACAGAGTAGCACCACAAAAAGCACTCTGGAAAGCACCATTAACAGATTCTTTAGAGGCGCGCAGCCGCTCGCTGGTGAATCCATGGCCGAATCGCAGGGGGTGTCCCATAACGAGCCGACGGCTATGCCTAATGAGTGGCCGTGACGGTGAGAGCAGGCTGGAACGCCCGGATTTACAACGTGTAAGCATCAACCATGCGCAGTGACGGTTTTTCGTAATGATGGGGTCGGGGGTTCGATTCCTCTCAACGGCACCACCGAATCAAAGGCCTGCAGCGATGCAGGCCTTTTTCGTCTGGGGTGCGAGCGATCGGCGATGAAGGATAACGGCGATGTCACCCGCTTCAGCACTCCGCTCGGCTGCAAGTGCTGATGGCAGTGCCCCTAGTCGTGTTTACCCCATAGCTGTTCCAGGCGCTTGTCGCGGCCGCAGCCGTTGCGGTAGTAGGCATAGCGCAGCGGGTTCCTCTGGTAATAGTCCTGGTGATAGTCCTCGGCCGGATAGAAGATTGTGGCGGGCAGGATTTCCGTGACGATCGGCTGGCTGAAGCGCTCCGAGGCTTGCAGGGCGGCTTTCGAGGCTTCGGCCTGGGCCTTTTCCTCGGGCGTGGCGTAGAAGATCGCACTGCGGTATTGCGGGCCGTGGTCGCAGAACTGGGCGTTCGGCGTCACTGGGTCGATGGTCGGCCAGAAGGCTTCCAGCAGCTTGGCGTAGCTGGTCTGGTTCGGGTCGAAACGCACCTGCACCGCTTCGATATGACCGCTGCTACCGGCCGAGACCTGTTCGTAGCTGGGATTGTCCAGGTGCCCACCGATGTAGCCGGAGGTGGTGGACAGTACGCCGGGCTGCTTGTCGAAATCCGCTTCGGTGCACCAGAAGCAACCGCCGGCGAATACCGCAACAGCAGAGCCCTGTGTGCTGGAGTCGCTCGGCATCGCTGCCGGGGCCTGGCTTGTTTCGGCCGAGGACGGTCCGCAGGCGCTGAGTAACCCGGTCAGGAGCAGGACGGCCGCGCTCAGAGGCCCGCGGCAGAGCCAGAATGGGACTTTAGCGGTCATGTTCAACTCCTCAGTGCGGGCAAGGCTTCACCTTGGGGAATGAAACGCAACGCGACGCCGTTGTTGCACCAGCGTTCGCCGCGAGGCTGCGGGCCGTCGTTGAACAGGTGGCCCTGGTGGCCCTCGCAACGGGCGCAATGGTATTCGGTGCGCGGGAAGATAAGTTTGAAGTCACGCTTGAAGCCGGTGTGGCCGGCGATCGCCTGGGTAAAACTCGGCCAGCCGGTGCCGCTTTCGTATTTATGCTGACTATCGAACAGCGGCAGATAGCAGGCGGCGCAGATATAGGTGCCCGCGCGCTTTTCCTGGTTGAGCCGGCTGCTGCCTGACTGTTCGGTGTCCTCTTCGAAAAGGACCGCATAGGCTTCCGGCGACAGCAGTTCGCGCCACTCGCTGTGCGCTTTGTCCAGCGGCACCACCGTTACGGCTTGGCTGGTGCCTTCGGCCAGACTGAGCGGCGCCTGGCTGGCGAGCAGTGGCACGGTGGGCAGCAGGGCCATGCCCTGGAGGAATGATCGACGTTTCATGGCAGCTCTCTACGAGATGGTGTGCTCAATAGACTGGCTGATGCCCGGCTTGTTACAGCTGCTGACCGATCTTTTGTGCATGCTGGGTGCGTCACCTTCATGGCAGGGGCGCTATGCATCTACAACCCGCCATCGGCGTAATGAGGGCGATCGCTTGGTGGGTTGCGCGGCGCGCGGTGCCTGACCGATCAGCGCTTGGCGCCGCTAACCCACCCTTGTACCTCGATATTTCAGAGTTGTCGCGATACTAGTGCGCGGGCAGTCGCTCCGGGGAGGGCAGTGCATCATCGATGATGGTGCGGTTGCGCCCGGCGCTTTTGGCCTGATACAGGCATTGGTCGGCGCGCTCCAGCCAGCATTCCCAATGCTCGTCGTCGCGCAGGATGGCGCCGCCGATCGAGACGGTCACCGGGCCGCCCGGGCCCGGTAGATTCTGGGCAATCTGCTGTTGCAGATGGGTCGACGCGGCTAACAGGCCGCGCTCGTCGGTGTTGGGTAGGAGCAGGAGAAACTCTTCGCCGCCGAAGCGGAACAGTCGATCCTCCTGGCGTGAGCAGCACTTGATCAGGTCGACGAAGGCCACCAGCACCTGATCGCCAGCCTGGTGGCCGAACCTGTCGTTGATCTGCTTGAAGTGATCCAGGTCCATCACCAGTACGCCATAGCTGTTGCCGTGCCGGCGATGGGTGGAGACGGCGATCTTCAGCTCCTCATTCATCGCGCGGCGATTGCGCGCGCCGGTCAGTGGATCCTGGCTTGCCAGGATCTGCAACTGGTCGCGCTGGCTGCGAGTGCGGAAGGCGAAGATGAAGGTCAGGACGCTGGCCAGCATGCCGGTGACCAGGAACGACAGCATCTGGTAGCGGCTCTCGAATACCGTGCCCGGTACCAGCAGTGCATAGCCGACCAGGGTCGACAGCACCAGTACGGTGGCCACCATGGCTTTCCCCGGTGAGACCATGAAGAAATTGAACAGGATCAGTGGGTAGATCCAGAACAGCCCGTTGACCCCCAGGTTGATGGCGATCAGCGTCGCGCCCAGCGAGAAAATGATGGCTAGGTAGATGCCGGGTTTGACCGTATCGCCGGTACGCCAGGCGTAGAGCACGGCACAGATGGTAGAGAACACGATGGTGGTATCGGCGGCGCTGACCAGATAATTGCCTTCTGCCAACCGATACACGGCATAGGGCGAGATGCCCATGATGCCGAACAGGCTCATCAGGGTAATGATGGACAGCTGGAAGTCGTTGCGCAGCCGCTTGAGCAGTCGCTGAGTCAGTCTGGCCATGAACGGCTCTTGTCGTTGTTATGGGTCAAGGATGCAGAGCTTTGCCTGAGCCGGCAAGGGCAGAAGTTGAACAAAGTGCCAGCATTTGCGCCAAGCTGGCGAATAGTGCGGCATCCGTCTGCCGCTGCTGTGGTGAGTGGGTTGGCTACCGGCACAGGGCGATCAGATTTTTCGTGCGCCGATAGCGTGACAGCCGCTCGGCGAGTGCCTTGGGTAGGTTGGTGCAGGGCAGAAAGCCCAGGTTTTCATAGAAGCTGTGCAGCTCGGGATCACAGAACAACCAGACCGATTCGCTGGTCTGCACCAGGGCCTGCTCGATCAATTGACGCGCCAGCCCTTGGCGGCGTTGGCTCGGTGCGACGAACAGGCCGCTGAGCCAATACCCCTGTGCCAGCGGGCGCAGGCACAGAGCGGCGATAATCGCTGTGTGTTGCGCGACCCATACCTGAGCCCGGCGGTCGACGCGCATGGGGGAGCGATGCGCACGGTAGAACTCATCCGCCAGCGGCAGCAGTGGGGCAGGAAGAGCGCGACAGTGCAGATCGGGCATAGGGCAAGACACATTCATCGAGAGTGGCGGGTTCGCGGCTCATCCGCCCAGCACAGGCCATTGGCCAGTGCTGGGCGAGTGGTTCAGGCGCTGGTGGAATGACTGCCGAGCAGGGTTTTCTCGGCGTGTTTGCCCTTTTTCGTCATGCGCTTTTCTTGCGCTGTTTTAAGCGGTTTCTTTTTTGCCTGTTTCTTTGAGTCCATGCCTTTGCTCATGATCTTCACCTCGGTCTAGATAGCGGTTGAGTGATGCGCGGAGCGTAAGAGCTTTTCAGTCATTGTCACCTCCCAACTGCATGAGCCTGTTTGATCGAAGTCTACGCCGATGGCTGAACAATAGCCGACCAGTTGCGCGGTGATGCCGCGCGCCTGGGGTATGCCAGTCCACTTGTTGCTTGAGGGGCGTTTTGGGCTGCCGTCACGGCATCAGGCGCGGCGAAGCAGGCGCTCGGCAGTGATTTCCGGCAGATCCTGGCGCTGCATATACACCCGTAGCGGCTCACCGATATTCAGGCGCTCGTCGATGCGCAGGTCGAGGAGCAATTGGATGCGCTCACGCCTGAGCGTCATCAACTGGTCTGGGCCGGCACACCAGACGAACTCGCAGCTCGGGGTGATGCTGTCCTGCGGCACATCCAGGCCGAACGAATCTTCGCTGAAGCGCACGATATGTTGGGCGGTTCTGCCATTGAAACCGACAAAACCCTGCAGTTGGTCGGCGGCCTCGCAGATGCTGGCGGACGTGATACTCATATGAACCTCGCGCGTTACGACTGTTTGGACCCAGGGGGTGGTCGCTACAGGCTAAGGCGTTACGCGCAACGTGCATTGCTTCTGATCAATAGGCCGACGGTTAGGCGCGAATCCTTGCTGGCGAGGTGCCGCTTGGCTTGGCCTGTCCGTCGAACGGGGCCGTCAGGCGCTAGTGCTACTCGTCCGTGGAGGTGGAGAAGACGTTGATCTGGCCGAAAGGGGCGCTGTGCATGCCGACATTTACCGCCATCAGTGGCGAGTTGTTGATCCAGATGTCGTCGATCACGATGGTTTTGCCGATGTCTTCATTGTCCGCCGCCACCAGCAGGTAATAAGTACCGTCTTCCGGCGCCTCGCCATCCCAGCCCAGGCTGATCTGGCCGACGCTGGTCGTGGCCCGCGAGGGTTGGCTGGCAATCACCGTGCCGTAGGCGTCGAGCAGCAGTGCGCGCGGTTTGAGGGCGAATTTGTTGAAGCCCAGGCAGGCGTTGTGGCATAGCGAATTGACGTTGAGCGCATAGCGCTCGCCCTTTTTCAGTTGCAGGGAGAACACCCGGTAATTGGAGATAGAGCTGCCGAAGTCCAGCCGCGGCTGATCTGCGCCAATCTGCCAGGTTGGCGGCAACAGCCCAGGGTTCACCGGCAGGGGGATCGC
This sequence comes from Pseudomonas sp., assembly GCA_033720015.1. Taxonomy (GTDB): domain Bacteria; phylum Pseudomonadota; class Gammaproteobacteria; order Pseudomonadales; family Pseudomonadaceae; genus Aquipseudomonas. Next base: position 10,196 of record JAWWDH010000014.1, on the reverse strand, counting down.
CTGGACATTATGGATGGCTTCGAGATTGCTCTTGGCGATCGGGCCATGTGCCGAGCGTACGGTGTGTTCATAGGTCGACTGCGGGTTACCGGCGCAGGCGCCGAGCAACAGGCAGGTGGTCAGGGTGATTAGTAGGCGCAAGATAAAACTCCTGGATGACAGCGTCCTTGTGTGCCCATAACGCGCTCCCGGCGCGACGGGCGCGCATTCTACTCGCTTCGATCAAGTATGAGTGTGATCGATGCCCTGTGTTCGTTTGACGGCGCATATTATAGACCAGCCCAGCGACGTCGGCGGTTGAATGTTCAGCGTGCGCGTCATGCCCTTGCTGGTCGCCCGGCTAGAGCCCTGGGCGGCAACGCTCTAACCAGGGCATACGGCGGCAGAGGACGATAGTCGCGTCGATCCAGCTGGATCACTCCGTGCCGAGAATCTCCTGCAGGACAACGGCGAGGTCGCGGATGGCCTGCGCGCCATTGCCGGTAAAGGTCGAGCCATGCATGGTCGCGAGCGTCCTGGGCCTGAGCTGCGCCAGGCGCTCGAGCGTCGGCGCGGTCTGCCGGGTGTAAGGCATGTAGGAGGCGAGCGGGCTGTTTTCATAGTCCAGCAGTGTTTGCCTGGCCCTGCCGATCACATCCGAGGCGGTCAACGGCTCCACATCGCCGTTCTGATGGAAGAGGTCGGAGCAGAGCAGGGTGCCCTGGGTTTCCTCGAAGAACAATCCGGCATCCCAGCAGTGCGGGACGTGCGGCGTGCGCAGGAAGCGCAAGCGGTATTTGCCGGTGCTGATCAGTTCCCCGTCGTCGAGCGCCTGCGCCGGCCTGGCGGCGACCACATCGTCGACACTCACCAGCTTGCCCACCAAACTGCACAGGGCGCAGGCCTCTGGTGCCAGGGTCTGCCACTCGCGCAGCGACCCGCACTCATCGGCCTCGAAGTGGCTGAACGCGATCCAGCGAAGCGCAGTCGGGTCGATCAGGCGCGCCACTGCCTCCTTGACGGACGGGAAGAGGCCGCGCATGCCGGTATGCAGCAACAAGGGCTGCTCGTCGCGCAGGAGAAACTGGTTGAACTGCAGGTTGGCCTCGGGGACATAGGTCGATAGGCGGTACAGGTCTGGTGCAATTTCGCATACTGAAGTCATGGTGAGCCTCCGTCAGCCTGATTGCCGCGCTGGGCGGTAACTGTCCGCACACATCAGGAGTGTGCGCGCGGCGCAGCACTAGACAAACGTCCGTCCTGCAGCTGCGTGTCTGGCAACAGGCTGCACGCCAGAACGATGCCATCCGCAACTATAGCTCTTGCCTTCTGCAGCCCTCGGCGAAGCCGGATTGGCTCGATCCGTGTTCGGGGTTGGATGGGGCGACCCTGCCTATTGCATCTTGTTTGGGGGGGCTGGACATCGGCGTCGGCAAAGACTGCCCGCTTGAATGCCGGGACGAATAGCGTTCGGCAAACCGGTCCTCTTCATGCGCATGCCCTCTGCAATCAGTATTTCAGCCCAATTTCAGGACGTTGATTATGGTCAATCAATAATTCGTTAGGCATGCAACTATTTTGCCTGGATTTATCAATACGTTTGCCAGTAAGGATGAGGACAGGCATATGAAAGAGTTCAACTGCAAACTTGCCACAATGTTCTGTGCGGCGGTTTCTTGCGCCTGGGCGCTAACCTCGACAGCGGCAGTCGCCGCGACCGAAGCGGAGTTGCCGGTGATCGTTCAGGAGCTGGTCGCGCCCCCGGCGCTGCCGGCACCTATTACGCGCAAGAGCCCGGCGCGGGTGGTGGTCAATCTGACCGTGGAAGAGGTCGAGCGGGAGATAGCGCCCGGTACGCGCTACATGTTCTGGACGTTTGGCGGCACCGTGCCGGGCAAAATGATTCGGGTGCGTGAAGGCGATACCGTCGAATTGCATCTGCAGAATCTGGCCAGTAACAAGCTGCCGCACAATATCGATCTGCATGCCGTCAGCGGCCCGGGTGGCGGCGCCGAGCAAACCCTGATCGCCCCGGGCAACGAAGCGGTCTTCACTTTCAAAGCGTTGGCCTCCGGACTGTATGTCTATCACTGCGCCACGGCACCGGTGGGCATGCATGTGGCCAATGGCATGTACGGCATGATTCTGGTCGAGCCCAAAGAGGGCATGTCCAAAGTTGACCGTGAATACTATGTAATGCAGGGCGATTTCTATACCAACGGCGCCTACCGGGCCGACGGCCTGCAGAACTTCGATATGCAGAAAGCGGTCGATGAGAGACCCACCTATGTCTTGTTTAACGGTGCCGATGGCGCCTTGACCGGCAAGGGCTCGCTGACCGCCAACAGCGGTGAAAAAGTGCGGATGTTTTTCGGCGTCGGCGGCCCCAACCTGACCTCCAGTTTTCATGTGATAGGCGCGATCTTCGACCGTGTCTATGGCGATGGCGGCACCGGCTATCAGGAGAATGTGCAGACCACCCTGGTACCGCCAGGCGGCTCGACTATCGTCGAATTCGTACCCAAGGTGCCGGGCAACCTGACTCTCGTCGACCACTCGCTGACCCGCGCCTTCAACAAGGGGGCAGTCGGTTTGCTGTCGGTCAGCGGTGCCAAGCAGCCGGAGATTTTCGGCGAGGGGGTGAAGCGGCCTCTGCCTGCGGCGGCGGGTCAGGCAGTCGCGGCCAAGGCGCCAACGCCGAAGATACCCAATGGCGATGTCGCTATGGCTCGTGGCAAGGCGGTTTACGAGCGGGTCTGCGCGGCCTGTCACTTGCCCGATGGCACAGGGGTGGCCGGGGTATTCCCTCCACTGGCCAACTCCGACTTCTTCCAGGAACGGCCGTATGAGATGGCCTATATCGTCCTGCACGGGCGCAGCGGCAAGCTGGTGGTCAACGGCGAGCCCTACAACGGTGTGATGCCGCCGCAGGATCTGAATGACAACGATGTGGCGGCGGTGATCAATTACATCAATGTGGCCATGAACCAGGGCAAGCCGGTACTGACCGCGGAGCAGGTCAGTGAAATGCGTCAGGTCAAGAAGTAATGAAGTTGGCGGCGCCACTCGCCTGCCGCTGCGGCGCGTTGCTGCTCTGGCTCTGCTGGGGCGTGGCGGGCAGCGTCTGGGCCGCGGATTACCGGTTGCTGGCGGGTGGCGAGTTCCGCAGTGTGTTGCCGGCCGATGGTGAAAGCTCGCCGGCCAGCATCCGGCCGTTCTGGCTGCGCAGCACGCCGGTGAGCAATGCCGAATACCTCGGCTTTCTCCAGGGCCATCCGCAGTGGCGGCGTGGCGCGGTACCAGCGGTGCTGGCGGGAGCGGACTATCTGACGCTGTGGGCCGGGCCACTGGCATTCGCGCCGCTGCAGGCCGATGCGCCGGTGACCCAGGTCAGCTGGCATGCCGCCCAGGCCTTCTGCGCCAGTGAACAGGCGCGTTTGCCAACCTGGTACGAGTGGGAGTTTGCCGCCGCGGCCGACGAGCTGCGCGCCGATGCGCGCGGGGATCCGGTTTGGCTGGCGCGCATTCTCGCCTGGTATTCGCGTCCGGCCAATCAGCCGCCCCAGGCCATAGCGCTGCAGCCGGCCAATTACTACGGCATCCATGACCTGCACGAACTGACGTGGGAGTGGGTAGAGGACTTCAATGGTCTGTTCGTCAGCGCAGACAGCCGGACCCAGGGCGAGCAGAAACAGCTGGCCTTCTGTGGTGGCGCGGCCCTGTCGCTGAGCGACAAGAACAACTACGCGGTGCTGATTCGTTTGTCCCTGCTGGCGGCCATGGAGGCCAATCAGGGCGGCAACTATCTGGGCTTTCGCTGCGCGCGCGATCCCGTCCCTCATTTATCAGGAAACCCCAATGAGTAGAGTCAAACGTCTGAGTCTGGCGCTGCACGGCGCCTTGTTGTCCGCGGTCTTGCTGGTGACTCCTGGGGTGTTGCCGGTGGCGCAGGCGGCGCCGGTGGATGCCGCGCTCGCCAGCGTGCCCGCCGACTCGCTGTATGGATTGGCGATGCCCCTCACCGATGCGCAGGGCGAGCATTTCGATTGGCGCGAGATGGCTGGCAAGCCGCTGCTGGTCACCATGTTCTATGGCGACTGTGCTGCGGCCTGTCCAGTGCTGATGCAGAGCCTGCAGCGGACTATCGCCGAACTCCAGCCCGAGGCGGGTGCGCTTCGGGTGCTGATGGTCAGCCTGAATCCGCAGCATGATACACCGGCCTCGCTGGCGCACCTGAGCCACATGCACCAGCTCGACCCGCGCTTTTTCCGCCTGGCGGTGGCGGCGAGCGAAGGGCAAACCCGCGCCATGGCGGCGGCATTACGGATCAAGTATCGGGTTCTGGACACTGGCGAAATCAGCCACAACACCAGGGTCACCCTGTTGAATGCGGAGGGTCAGGTCGCCGCCAGCAGCACATTGCTCAAGCCCGTCGCAGACCAGGCCCTGCTGTTGGCGGTTCGTCAGGCTTTGCAGTGAGCGCTTGTGAATAAACGCTCGTCTATGCAGACGCCCGCTGCTGGCGTGGCGCGCCTCGCCGCGAACGTCTGGAGGCGGCCTCGCGACGGCGCTCGATATTTTCACAGCCTCTGAGCGGGGCTGTGAACCCGGATGGTTGCCGGTCCGCGTCGCCGCTGCCCTGACTGCGTGGATGCGCCACCGCTGTCTATGCTTAGCGCATCGAAGGCGGCTCGAGTATGCGGGGCTATTGCAGCCCGTTGCTGTGTTTGCGGGTGAGGGCGAGCCGGCCTGTTGTCGTCCACGCTCGTGGCAGATTCATCCGCTTGGCGGTGTAGCAGTGCGTCCAGGCCCGTAGCCGGAACAGTCCGCAATGACAGTGCGCCGTCCGCTCAAGATTCTTTTCTATTGCAATGTGCTGATTGTCGGCCTGCTGCTGGGCTACAAGGTCTATCTGAATGTTGTGCTGTCCGACTTCGAGGCCGAGCACACCCCTCAGGTCGAGGCGATTCAGGCGCGGCTGGAGAGTCGGGATAGTTACAGCTTCGCGGTGGTGGGCAATATCAATAACTCCGTCGGCATTTTCGAGCGACGCATTATTCCCATGCTCAACGCGTCCGGCGTCGATTTCATCATTTCCGCCGGTAATGCGGTCAGCGGTGGCGGCGAGGACAAGTACCGGGCGCTGCACGGCACCCTGAGCCACTTGCAAGTACCCTATGTGCTGACCTTTGGCGCCCATGAATACGAAGAGTTCGGCAGTTATCGCTTCTACGAGCACTTCGGTCCGCATTTTTTCAGTTTCCGGGCCGGTCACAGTCGCTTCATCTTTCTCGACAGCACTGGCAAAACGCCTTGGCGCTGGCAGGTTCTCTGGCTCAAGGAGCTTTTGCGTCAGGGCGATGCACGGCAAACCTTTGTCTTTACCGGCAAGCCGCTGCTGCACGGCGAAACACCTGTCCGTTTTACTGGCGAACAGGATTACCTGCAGCCTGCGGTGTTCCGTGAAGCGTTGCTGGGGCTGATCGCCGAACACCCGATCGATGCGGTATTTGCCGCCAACCTGCCGCTGTTTTCCGAACAGCGGCGCGGCAATACCCGCTTTATTACCAGCGGTGGGGCGGGTGGCCTGCTTCTGAGTGATCAGGCCAGTTTTCATCATTATGTGCAGGTGTCGGTATCCGCGCAGGGCATCGACATCCAGGTGCAGCAACTCGACGTCGGCCAGCACCCGCTGTTCAAGCAACTCGAGAACATCTGGCTGTTCATCTATTCGCTGTTCTATGTTGGCTATCTGAACTTCATTCTGCTGGTTTGCGGCCTGGCCATCGCCGCCATCAAGCTCTACACCTTGGCTTTCGCCGAGCGCGACTATTATCCGAACTTCGATCTGGATCCCTCGCCCTGGCTGGACAAGCCGCTGCGGATCGTGATGTTCACCAACAACTACCTGCCTTTTATCGGTGGTGTTCCCATCTCGATCGAGCGGCTATGGCGGGGGCTGGCAGCCATGGGCAACGCTGTGCTGCTCATTGCGCCACGTTATCGGGATCAGCCGCGGGTAGAGCCGCATGTGCTCAGGGTGCCGTCGATTCTGGCCATGGGCGAGAAGCGCGAGTTCCGCCTGGCCAATATTTTTCTACGGCGTATCGGCCGGGCGGTCAGGGACTTTCGCCCCGACCTGATTCACCTGCACCATCCTTTCTGGCTCGGTTCGCTGGGCCTGTTGTTGGCGCATCGGCTGCGCGTGCCGGCGGTTTTTACCTACCACACCCGGCTGGAACACTATGCCCACTTCGTACCGCTGCCTGGCATGCTCTTTCGCAACTTCATCTCTCATGCGCTGATCAAGCGCTTCGCCAATAAATGCGATGCGGTGATCGTGCCTACTTACTCCGCCGAAGAATACTTGCGCATGATCGGTGTGAAGAAACCCGTCTTCGTGCAACCCACGGGTATCGACTACCGGCGCTTTCAAGAGGTGACGGCGCAGCAGGTCGCGCGCCTCAGGACGGCGCTGGGCATTGGCGACGAGCAAGTCCTGATCAGTGTGTCGCGGCTTTCCAATGAAAAGAACATCGATTTCCTCATTGATGCAATCGCCAGTCTGCGCGGGCAGACCGAACGGCCTTTTCTCGTCCTGATGATCGGTGACGGCCATCAGCGCGAGCGGCTGCTCAGGCGTATCGACGAGCTGAATCTTGCTCGCCATTTCAGGCTGCTCGGCGCCGTGCCGCCAGAGGACATGGCGACTTACTACCGGCTGGGCGAGCTGTTTCTCTTCGCCTCCAAATCGGAAACCCAGGGCATGGTCATTCTGGAAGCCATGGCTGCCGGCTTGCCCGTGGTGGCGGTGCGCTCGAGTGGTATCGACGATGTGGTCAGGCAGGGTTACAACGGTTTCAAGACGCCGGAGAACCTGGCCCTGTGGTGCGAGCGGGTGACCCAGTTGCTCGAGGACGAGCGGCTACGCGAAGAGATGTCCGGCCACGCCCTGCTGGTGGCGGCGGAGCACTCCATCGAGAAGTTCGCCGAGGGCGTCAAGGAGATCTACGGCACGGTCTTGGCCGCCTCGCGTGCCCAGCAAGGCGGTCGCTGGCGCTGATGGATTGCTGCGCTGCTCGGCGTACGTCTACAGCCGGCCTTCTTGGCGCAGACGGCGCAGCACCCAGTGGCGGTAGCACCAGGAGAACATGGGTTTGAGGCCGGGCAGGCCGAGCAGCCAGGCCAACGGGCGCAGGGCCGGGGTGCGCGACATCAGCAGGATGTAGGCGTCCAGTTCGCGGTGAATGCGGCCTTGGGCGTCTTCGACATGCAGTTCGGTCAGCGCCAGGTGCGGGTCGATGCCGGCCGCCCGCAGCTGCTCTTCCTTGCCGCTGATGTCCACCCATTCGACACTGTCGTCGCTGCGCGTGCGCAACTTTTCATAACGGCGCCGGTCAGCCACACAGCGCGGGCAGGCACCGTCGTAATAGACCTTGAGTCTGGCCATTGGCTTGGCCTGATTGGACGTTCATTAGCAGTTTAGAACAGCAGCGCGCGCCCCTCGGGCGAGGGGAGCGGCGGTTCAGAGGTTGTAAAAATATCGAGCGAGAGTTTTTCACAACCTCCTAGATCAGCTCGGCCCACATGTCATATTCGTCGGCGTCGACGATACGCACCCGGACCTTGTCGCCAGGTTTGACGGCGGTGCTGGCGATAAACACGCTGCCGTCGATTTCCGGGGCGTCGGCGTAGCAGCGCGCTACTGCACCCTGATCGTCGACTTCGTCGATCAGCACTTCCAGCTCCTTGCCGACCTTCAGCTGCAGGCGTGCGGCGCTGATGGCCTGTTGGTGGGCCATGAAGCGGTCCCAGCGATCCTGTTTGATCTCGTCCGGCACGTGGTTATCCAGCAGGTTGGCCGATGCGCCCTCTACCGGTGAGTACTGGAAGCAACCGACGCGATCGAGCTGGGCTTCGGTCAGCCAGTCGAGCAGGTACTGGAAGTCTTCTTCGGTTTCGCCGGGGAAGCCGACGATAAAGGTCGAACGGATGGTCAGTTCCGGGCAGATCGCGCGCCAGTTCTTGATCCGCGCCAGGGTCTTGTCTTCGAAGGCCGGGCGCTTCATGGCCTTGAGCACTTTCGGACTGGCGTGCTGGAAGGGGATGTCCAGGTACGGCAGCAGTTTGCCGGCGGCCATCAGCGGGATCAGCTCGTCGACGTGTGGGTAGGGGTAGACGTAGTGCAGGCGCACCCAGATGCCCATGCTCGAGAGTGCTTCGCAGAGTTCGGTCATGCGGGTTTTCACCGGCTGGCCGTTCCAGAAGTCGGTCTTGTACTTCATGTCGACGCCGTAGGCGCTGGTGTCCTGGCTGATCACCAGCAGCTCCTTGACCCCGGCCTTGACCAGGCGCTCGGCCTCGCTGAGTACTTCGCCAACCGGGCGGCTGACCAGTTTGCCGCGCATCGAGGGGATGATGCAGAAGCTGCAGCTGTGGTTGCAGCCTTCGGAAATCTTCAGGTAGGCGTAGTGGCGCGGGGTCAGTTTGATGCCTTGCGGCGGCACCAGGTCGATCAGCGGGTTGTGCTCGGTAGAGGGCGGCACCACTTCGTGTACGGCATTGAGTACCTGCTCGTACTGCTGCGGGCCGGTGACGGAGAGCACGCTGGGGTGCACGTTGCGGATCGCACTTTCTTCCACGCCCATGCAGCCGGTGACGATCACCTTGCCGTTCTCGGCCAGGGCCTCGCCGATCACTTCCAGGGATTCGGCCTTGGCGCTGTCGATAAAGCCACAGGTATTGACCACCACCACGTCGGCGTCCTGGTAGGTCGATACGACTTCGTAACCTTCCATACGCAGTTGCGTGAGGATGCGTTCGGAATCGACCAGGGCCTTTGGGCACCCAAGGCTTACGAATCCGACTTTCGGCGTGGCGGTGGTGGACATGCGGCGAACCTCAGGTTTTGCAGGACGGGCGCTGGAGGCGCCTCTGATCAAAAAGTGCGCAATTCTAGCGGTGGATTGCCGGATTGACCAGCACTTGAGGGGTTGTGAAAAGACGCTCGTCTATAGACACCCTTCGCGCCGACCAAATTACCTCGGGCAATCCGCGACCTGTAGGGTGTCTCTCGTCGCAGCCAGAGCCCCGTGGTTCATCGGTGCGGCACAAAACTGGCCGGCTGTCGCTACGCTCCGAATGGATCGCCGCCCGGCGTTCTGTTCCGAGCGCCCGCGGGTGAAAGGCGGCGGGCGTTCAGCGTTCGCTTCGTCTGGTGAGCCCGGCCGTCCTCCGGCTCTGCGTGTCGGCGATCAGGCCCGGCGCGGCAGAATGCGCAGCAAGCTATTGTCGCGGCCTATGAAGTGGTGGAACAGGCCGGCGACGGCGTGCAGGCCGATCAGCCAGTAACCGGCGACCCCGGCCCATTCGTGCCATTCCTTTACAGTGCCGGCGAGCTTGGGGGTCTTGTCGACCAGCGCCGGCAGTTCGAGGCCAAAGAACGGTATGGGCTTGCCGGCCGCGCTGAGGATCAACCATCCGGCCAGTGGCGCGCCGATCATCAGGGCGTAGAGTGCCAGGTGCATTATCTGCGCGGGCAAGTTCTGCCAGGCGGGCAGGGCGGGTTTGATCTTCGGTGTTGGGGCAATGAAGCGCGCCAGCAGACGCAGCCAGACCAGCGCGAATACCGCCATGCCGAGCATGAAGTGCCACTGCTTGAGCAGGTCGCGGGTTTCGCTGCCTTTGGGGAAGTTGCCCTTGAGTTCGATGCAGGCATACACGCCTGCGATCAGCACCAGCATCAGCCAGTGCAGGGTGATCGATAGACTGCCAAAACGCGTATCGGTATTTTTCCAGGACATGGTGATGCGGCTCCGCTGCTGTTTGGATTGAACAGCGCAAGCATAGGCACGTGAAGCTTAAGCTTTGCTGAGCGGGAACGCTGTTCGCGCCTGGAAACCCGAATGGCGGAAAGCAAAAAGGCCACTCGATTGAGTGGCCTTCTTGAGTATCTGGTTGCGGGAGCAGGATTTGAACCTACGACCTTCGGGTTATGAGCCCGACGAGCTACCAGACTGCTCCATCCCGCGCCGCCATTCTATCCGTATGAGTATTCTTGTCAATCGATTTCTGCTTTTCAATCAATTGCGTTAATGACTGTGGCGAGCGCGCAAACGAAAAAGGCCACTCGATTGAGTGGCCTTTCCGGAAACTGGTTGCGGGAGCAGGATTTGAACCTACGACCTTCGGGTTATGAGCCCGACGAGCTACCAGAC
>JAWWDH010000013.1:0-19903 GCA_033720015.1 Pseudomonas sp. | reverse complement strand
CTTTGATCGATCTAACTCGTGACGCATGGCTAGCCACAGCGTTGCAATCTCCTGAACGTGCTCGGCTTACTGCGGAGGCATGGTGGTATACGCCCTATCCGTTATTCAGGCGACTCGCATTCTTTGCCGCAGCACAAGACAATGTCATACCTAATAGTCTCGGACTCGATTGGTTACTAGCGGATGAGCACTGGTGGCTGTGGTCGATTGAAACCGAGCGGGAATCCATGCGTTTGTTGGTCGTCCTAGCACCTCAGCTTGATAAAGCTGAGGTCGCAGAGCTTGAGCTGGCTATCCTTCGAGGGCCACCCCGTTCGATGTTCAAGGATAATATTGAGCCCGAGCGTTGGACCCGAATCTTAGACAGGGAGATATGGTTGCGCCTTTCAAAAATTGCTGAGACCGGTGCAGAATTGGGCGCGCCAAGCAAGAAGCGGCTGAAGCAACTCTCCGCCCGATATCCAGAGTGGCAGCTCGCAGTAGACGAAAGCGACGAGTTCCCATTTTGGATGGGCGATGGAGAGGACCGGCGCAGTTTTGTCGCTACACCGCCGCGTCGCCGTGAACTGATTAATTGGCTCAAGGAGCAACCTAGCACCGACCATTGGCAGGAAGATGATTGGCAACAGCGCTGCCGAGAAAACTTCTCTACCACCGCCTGTGCCTTGTGTGCATTGGCTAGCGGAGGCGTCTGGCCGATCGACCGCTGGCGAGAGGCCTTGCAGGCTTGGTCGGAGGAGAAGCTGATCAAGCGATCTTGGCGCTATATGGGGCCGGTTTTAGCTGGTGCGCCGGACGACGTGCTACAAGCCCTTGCACACAATGCCTCCCGGTGGATTAAGACCGTTGCCAAAACGTTTGAAGGTCACGAAGAAGTCTTCTTCACCTTTATTGGCCGCATTATGGCTCTAGAGAATCACGACGGTGTCGATACCGATGAACCTGTCATGCGCGCGATCAATCACCCTGTAGGGCACGTGACGGAAGCGCTGTTGCGCTGGTGGTATCGAAGCCCACTTGAGGATGGAGAAGGCCTACCCCAGGAACTCAGCCCCACGTTTACCGAGCTTTGCGATACGACGATCGACAAGTTCCGGCATGGCCGCGTCTTGCTTGCAGCTCATGTCATTGCATTGTTCCGCGTAGACAGAAACTGGGCGACACAACACCTACTGCCGCTATTCGACTGGCAACGATCAGAGAAGGAAGCGCTCGGGGCATGGGAAGGCTTTCTATGGTCCCCGCGCCTTTATCGCCCGCTAATGGAGGTACTCAAACCCGCCTTCCTCGATACCGCACGACATTATGCAGCTCTCAGTAAATATGACGGGCAGTACGCCTCGCTACTGACATTCGCCTCACTCGATCCGGGCGACACCTTCACGATTACCGAACTGGCCAGCGCCACACGCGCACTTCCACCGGCTGGATTACAGGAGGCCGCCCAGGCATTGGTTCGCGCGCTCGAAGGGGCTGGCGAACAGCGCGCCGATTATTGGGTTAATCGAGTAGCCCTGTACCTACATGCCATTTGGCCGAAGACACGAGATAATGCGTCCCCATCTATTGCAGAAAGTCTGGGGCGCTTGTGTGTCGCGGCACAGGACGCTTTTCCGGCGGCATTGCGAATACTCCGCGCCTGGCTGCAACCCTCAGATCGTCCTGATTACCTTGTACATCGGCTTCATGAAGCGGGGCTTTGTAGCCAATTTCCTGACGACGCGCTGGAGTTTCTAGATGCTGTATTGGGCAATAACATGCAGTGGATACCAAGTGATCTAGATGCATGCTTGCAAGCTATTCGGATCACCGCACCAGCACTAGAAACCGATATCCGCTATCAACGACTTGCAGCCTTGTTACGTTGATTTCTGAGCTGAATGAAACTCGAACAACACTTACAAATCGCGGCTAGCAGATTTTATTATGTATCCCATGGTGTATCCCCACCATCATAAAACTCTAACCACCCCCGCCATTACTAGGCCTTAGAGGCCTGTTCAAACGACCCCGGCCCACCAAACACCCTTCCCAGGAAGGTTCAAAAAAGCCGTAAAGCCTAGAGAAATCAAAGCTTTACGGCTTTTTTGTTGCCCACGTTTTTCCACCTGATCCCAGGGCATCCCTCGGTTGACGGGGGCATATATGGGGGCATAAAACGCTCATCAGCTCGCTCAACCCGTCGCTCGTCAAACAGCGCCCCTGCTCAGGCCATCCACTACATCCACGCCTCACACAGCGTTTCGGCCTGATCCAGTACCAGCTGCGCCGCTTCTTCCTGTTGATCCGGTGGGTATTTGTATTTGCGCAGAATGCGTTTGACCAGCAGCCTGAGCTTGGCCCGCACGCTGTCGCGGCTGCTCCAGTCGACGCTGACGTTTTTGCGCAGGCTGTCGGTCAGTTCGTGGGCGATCTTGGCCAGGGTTTCATCGCCCAGCTCACGCACCGAGGCCTCGTTGTTGGCCAGGGCATCATAGAAGGCCAGCTCGTCATCGTTCAGGCCCAGGGCATCGCCGCGCTTGCTGGCGGCGGCGAACTTCTTGGCCATTTCGATCAGTTCTTCGATCACCTGGGCGGTTTCGATGGAGCGGTTCTGGTAGCGCTTGATCACGCTGTCGAGCAACTCGGAGAACTTCTTCTCTTGCGCCAGGTTGCTGCTGAAGCGGCTCTTGATTTCCCCTTCGAGCAAGCGCTCCAGCAGCTCCACCGCCAGGTTCTTCTCTGGCAGGTTGCGCACCTCGGCGAGGAAATCCTCATCCAGCAGGCCGATATTGGGTTTGTCCAACCCCACTGCCTGGAACACGTCCACCACCTCGCCCGATACCACAGCATTGCCGATGATCTGGCGGATGGCCAACTCGCGCTCTTCGTCGGTCTTCTTCTGCGCGCTGACTTCACGCTTGATCAGCATCACCTTGATCGCCTGGAAGAACGCCACTTCCTCGCGCACTGCCTTGGCTTCATCCAGGGTGCAGCACAGGGTGAAGGCCTTGCTCATGGCCAGGGCGTTGTCGGCGAAGCGCTTCTTGCCATCCTTCTCGCCCAGCACATGGTTGGCGGCGCCGGCCAGCAGCTTGTGGCCACCGGTGAGGAAATCGCTGAAGTCGAAGCCATGCAGCAGGCTGCGCAGCACATCGAGCTTTTCTTCCAGCAGCGCATACGCCTCATGGGCATCCACCGTTGGCCGGCCACGGCCCTTGCTGGCGGTGTACTCCTTGAGTGCCGCTTTCAGCTCGTTGGCGATGCCGATGTAATCCACCACCAGGCCGCCCTGCTTGTCCTTGAACACGCGGTTTACCCGGGCGATGGCCTGCATCAGGTTGTGGCCCTTCATCGGCTTGTCGACGTACAGGGTGTGTACACAGGGCGCATCGAAGCCGGTCAGCCACATGTCACGCACTATCACCAGCCTGAGCGGGTCTTGCGGGTCCTTGAAGCGTTTCTCCAGGCGCTTTTTCACCTGGTGGCTGTAGATATGCGGACGCAATAATGCCTTGTCCGAGGCGCTGCCGGTCATGACCACCTTGATCGCGCCCTTCTCTGGGTCTTCGTCGTGCCAATCGGGACGCTGAGTGATGATCTCGTTGTACAGGTGCACGCAAATCTCACGACTCATGGCCACCACCATGGCCTTGCCGTACTGGGCCTGATTGCGCTCTTCAAAGTGCTCGACCAGATCCTTGGCCACGCTCTGAATCCGCGGTTCGGCACCCACCACCTTTTCCAGCGCAGCCCAGCGGCTCTTCAGCCGCGACTGCTGGTCTTCCTCCTCGTCTTCGGCCAGCTCATCGACCTCGTCGTCGATATGCGAAAGCTCGCTGTCCTTGAGCGACAACTTGGCCAGCCGCGATTCGTAGTAGATGGCCACGGTGGCGCCATCTTCCTTGGCCTGCTGCATGTCGTAGACGTGGATGTATTCGCCGAATACCGAGCGCGTATCACGGTCTTCGCTGGATACCGGCGTACCGGTGAAGGCCACGAAGGTGGCATTGGGCAAGGCATCACGTAGATGCTGGGCGTAACCGACCTGATAGCGCGCGCTGCTTTCGGCGGCGTGCAAATAAGCGCCTGATTCCGGGTTGAAGGTGGCGCTCTTGGGATCGCCAGCAAGCTGGCTCCTACCTGGGGCCTTCAACTGGGCACTGAAGCCATACTGGGTGCGGTGTGCTTCGTCGGCGATCACCACGATATTCGAACGATCGGAGAGCACCGGAAAGGTGTCTTCATCCACTCCCGGCATGAACTTCTGAATGGTGGCGAACACGATGCCGCCGCTGGGGCGATTGGCCAGCTTGCTGCGCAAATCGCCACGGGACTCCACCTGCACCGGCTGCTCGCGCAACAGATCCTGCGACAGGGAAAACACCCCGAACAACTGGCCATCCAGGTCATTGCGGTCGGTGATCACCACAATGGTCGGGTTCTCCATCGCCGCTTCCTGCATCACCCGCGCGGCGAAACAGGTCATGGTGATGCTCTTGCCGCTGCCCTGGGTATGCCACACCACCCCGCCCTTGTGCGTACCGCCTGGGCGGGAGGCTTTTACCACCTGCTGAATGGCCGCTCGTACGGCATGGAACTGGTGGTAACCGGCAATCTTCTTCAGCAACCGACCGTCGTCCTCGAACAGCACGAAGTAGCGCAGGTAATCCAGCAGCATCTCAGGGGCCATCACCCCGCGCAGCAGGGTTTCCAGCTCATTGAACTGCCCCAGCGGATCAATGCTGAGACCGTCGATGGTGCGCCAGTTCATGTAGCGCTCACCGTCGGCCGATAGCGAGCCCATGCGCGCCTCACTGCCGTCAGAGATCACCAGGATCTGGTTGTACTGGAACACATCCGGGATCTGCTCCTTGTACGTCTGGATCTGGTCAAACGCCTTCCAGATATTGGCATGCACATCCGCCGGGTTCTTCAACTCCAGCAGCACCAGCGGCAAGCCGTTAACGAACAAGATGATGTCCGGCCGCCGCGTGTGCTTGGGCCCCTGGATGCTGAATTGATTGATCGCCAGCCAGTCGTTGGCCTTGACCTGCACCCAATCGATCAGCCGGACGAAATCACCACGGGTTTCGCCATCCTTCTGGTACTGCACCGGCACCCCGCCGACCAGCAAGCGATGGAACAGCCGGTTGGCCGACAACTGCACCGGCACGCCCAGTTCCAACACTTGCTTGAGGGCATCCTCGCGCGCGGCCAGCGGCACCGTAGGGTTGAGCCTGGCAATCGCCGCCCGTAACCGCCCCGCCAACACCACCTGGCGATAGCTCTCACGCTCAGGGCTGTCGCCATCGTGGGCGATGTCGGGGCCGTACACATGGGTGTACCCCAGCTCGGCGAGCCATTGGAGTGCTTCTTGTTCCAGCTGGTCTTCGGTCATGCCGACTCGTTCCTTGATTCATTCAATGACGGGTAGCACTGCGCTCACCCCGCCCTATGCAAACTTGCCAGTGGCTACATCTAATGCAGCAACCTCACTCGAATACCCGCCAATATCCGCCTTTATTCGGCCCAATACGCTCTAGGCGCCTAGCAGCCTTGAGCTTGGCCAACTGTTTTTCCACCGCCCGCTGGGAAATGCCCAGCTGCTCGGCAGCCTGCTTACCCGTAAGTTGCGGCTTGGATTTGAGCAAGCGCAATAGCGGTATTTCTTCCGAACCTAATTCCGAACTTTGTTCCGTACCGCCAAGGGTATTGACTGACGCAGCCTCTACCAACGCCTGCTTCAGTGCCTGCAACATAAATTCGACAAAGACAGTCGCTTCAGCCTGCTGATCGGAGACCTGCAAAGCAGCGTAATACGCCTCTTGCTGCTCACGAATCACCGTTTCCACTGGCAAGTAAGCCAGCACCGGCCGCCACTGGCTCAGAATCAGCGTCTGCCACAAACGGCCCATCCGCCCGTTGCCATCGGCAAAGGGATGAATGAATTCGAACTCGTAATGGAACACGCAACTGGCGATCAACGGATGCAGATCGGTGCGCGCCAACCATGCCAGCAGATCATCCACCAACGGCCCAACGCGATTGGCCGGCGGCGCCATATGCAACAAGCGCTCGCCGCGATAAATACCCACGCCACCCTGGCGAAACTGCCCGGCATCGTCGATCAAACCCTGCATCAACAGCCCATGAGCCAATAGCAGATCTGCCCGAGAAGCCACCTGCCAGCCCGGCATCGCCTCATAGGCGGCAAAGGCATTGCGCACCTCCTGAATCTCACGCGGCAGACCCAGCACTTGCTTACCGTCCAACACCGCCGTTACCTGCTCAAGGCTCAGCGTATTGTTCTCAATGGCCAGCGATGCCTGAATAGTGCGAATACGATTGCCCCGGCGCAGCTGCGGCGTCAGCGCGGTGTCACGCAAAGCCGACAATCGACCGACCAGCTCACTGATATCGGCAACCAGGGCCAGCATGGCAGCGGTAAGGGTTAACGGTGGCTGGTAATGGCTCATGCTTTAACTCGGTAAAGTCGAACAGATACACCCGCACGCACGAAAGCTCCCATTGGCACTAATGGCCTGATGCTCATCAGGCTGGCTACACAACAGAGCTCAGCATCCCATCTACGGCCGCCAAACGCCCTGTATTGGTTAGCTTATCCAACCTAGCCTCAAGCACCCCGGATATTTTCGCTGTCGCCCGGCCAAAGCCAAGTAGAGACAAGGCCCCAGAAACAGCATCATCACTCGCCATAGAGAAGCCCAGAGTGACCGTTTCTAGCAGTGCCAGATCCATCTCTTCTGGTGCTACCAATTCAATTTTGCGTTCACTGACGTCCAGCTGAGCGCGATTTCGAATCTGTACGCCTTGCCCGTTGACGGAATAGACAAATCCATCACGCTGACGAAACTGTTGCTGCCGGCAACCAACCCGAATGGCCTCCTCTACCGCAGTGGTAATTCTCGAACCCGCACGACCAACCCCAAAAGCCGCCATAAGGCGACGCGTGATATCACTCTCGTGAACGGGTGACTCCACCTCGACCACAGTGCTGATCATGCGAACCAATCGCTCGGGTTTTTCCTGATGAAGCTGCACGCTTGTATCCATCACCGGGCTCAGCCGTGCCTGCATATAGGGTCGGCTCGAACTTGGTAGTTTTTCCTCGGCCGGTTGCCCGCGCACAATTTCATGCTTTTGCTCAGGCGCGGTCACGTCAGGCACCGCCATGTCTCGCTGCTCGGCAAGTTTCTGCCGTGCAGCCTCAATAGCTGCTACGGCACGGGTAATTTCCTGCTGCGGGTTTCGGAACCAGTCCGTGCTCCAGATTCGATGGAAGTTCCAACCAAGCCCTTCAAGCACGCCCTGACGCAAACGGTCACGGTCACGGGCGGAGCGCGAGCTATGGTAAGCGGCACCATCGCACTCGATCGCCAGCACATAACGTCCCGGGTACTCAGGGTCTTTGACGGCGATATCGATGAAGTAACCCGCCGTACCCACCTGCGGCTCAATCACATAGTTGCGCTCACGCAGCGCTTCGATCACCTCAAGCTCAAAAGGCGAATCCGCCGCTTTCCCAGTTTCCTTTGCCACCTCTAACTCGCCGGTTTCGGCAAATTTGAGGAAATTACGCAGTGCCCTCAAGCCGTGGCTTGCATCAGCATCCAACTCAAGCTCATCGGCCCTGAAGTTACAGAACACCCGCATAGCCATTTTCGCGCGAGTGATCAGAACATTAAGCCGGCGATGCCCACCTTTGGAGTTCAACGGGCCAAAGTTCTTGGCGATACGGCCAGACTCATTCCGTCCGTAACCAACGCTGATAAAGATCACATCGCGCTCATCACCCTGGATGTTTTCAAGGTTTTTAGTGAAGAAGGGCTCGCTGCTTTCGCTTGTGAAGAACACCTCGGCCTCTGGCGTTGTCCTGCGCAGCAGCTCGACTTCGACTTGGATTAAATCCCGCTGCGCCACGCTGAATGCGGCAACCCCCAAAGACAGCTCAGGAGTACGGATGGCGTGCTCCATCACTGCGCGAGCGACTGCCTTGGCTTCGTCTTTGTTTGTCCGCGTGCGGCCACGATCGAAAAGCGCCGTCGGCAGATAGTCAAAGCTCACGCCCTTAGCATGTGGATGCTGACCCGCAGACGGGAACACCACCAACTTACTGTCGTAAAACTCGACGTTGGAAACGGCAATCAATGATTCATGCCGGCTGCGGTAGTGCCAGCGCAAGTAGCGCTCCTGGCTACCCGCGGCCTTGAACATGGTCAGAATGCTTTCGATATCACCCGTGGCACTGTCTTCATCATCCATTTCAACTTCACGGCTGAAAAAGTCGGTCGGTGGCATCTGCCGAGTATCGCCGACCACCACTACCTGCTTGCCACGCATGATCGCGCCAAAGGCATCAACCGCCTTAACCTGCGAAGCTTCGTCGAACACCACCACATCGAAATCCAGCTTGCCCGGTGGCAGGAAGTTGGCAATCGACATCGGGCTCATCATAAACACCGGCTTGATCTGCTGAATCGCGCGACCAGCCTTTTCGATCAACTGGCGAATCGGCATATGCCGCCGCTTCTTGTTCAACTCGCCACGCAAGATGGCCATCTCGCCCGGCTGATTGATATTCGGCATGCTTTCCCAAACCTGCTTGGCCAGGCTGGTTTGCGCATGGCGTAAAGAGGCCAGATCAAGATTGCGGAAACGGTTGATCTGATGCTCATGCTTGATTCGATCAAACTGCTGCAAGGCAGGCTTGTCGGCATAGACCCGCTGCACCAGCCCGGAGTACCAGGAAAGATCGAGAATATCGGTCAATAGCACCGGCTCATCGCTGACCGAAGCAAGCTGCAGGAGCTCATCGAGACGTTCGGCGCGCAGTTGCCCTGCAAGAACGTTCCAACGGGACATTTGGTAAAGCGCCGTCAGGTTGCCCAACCACTGTGCTAACCGTTCGCCAAGGGCTTCGAGGCCCAGCGCCCGGATACTGTCTTGGTCTTTCTGCGACTGCATTCCGGTGACATCCAGCGAACTGCGTAGTGCCTGGTCCAAGCCGACAACATGCTTCTCGATGCCAGCGACAGCATCGCCAAGCCCACTGGCATCCGCATGACCGGCCAGGAAGCTAATAATCCCCTGCGGGATATCACCATTGCCTAAATCGTCATGCAGCTTGATAACCCAACTGCTCAACCGCTCGAGCACGGCCCAATCAGATTTTTGCCGCTGCCACTGGGCGCCGAACAGAGCGCTGCCCAAGGCTTCATGCTGATCGTAGATCTTCTTGCCTTGTTGGTAGGTCAATACCGAATCCACCAGCGCCAACAGCTCGGGGTTGGTTTTCGGTAGAGCCTCTCGAGCCAAGCCCTGCAGGCGTGTACGCGCTGCACGGAAACGCCCGGAGAGCACCTTCCACCACTTATCGCCGTAAGCCAGTAAACACTGGCGAACCTCCAGCAGATCCTGCTCCCAGGCCGCATCGATCAGCACACTGTCATGCTGGTTACGACAGGCCGACATCTGCTCCCCGGCCTGTAGCAACTCACGAATGACATCGCGGCGCACTTGCCAGTCGCCGGTAGACAACTGCACCCCTTCCAGGCGCGGTGCCTCGGCAGCGCGGCGAGCCGCGCGGCAAATAACGTCTACATCCGCCAGAGTCGCTGGGTGGGTCAGCATTAATCGTTGCGAAAGAGCACTGGCCGCTGACTGCAGGGCGGCCAAATGGGCACTTGCCTGCTGCAACGCATCGGTAGCGCTATTTTGCTCGATGGGTGAAAAGTAGGTGCGCTCCGTACCCCAGAACACGCTTTGATCGGGGCGGCCCATCTCCTCGAGATGCAGCACCAGCTCCTTCACCAGCTCACGGCGCCTCAACTGCTCGGCATGGCTCCAGGTGGCCATGGGCGCAAAAGCCAAAACCGGCAAGCCAGGCTTGGTGCGCTTCAGCTTCAGGTAACTGCCCAGCACCTCGACAAAAACCAATCCGCTGGCACCGGCCAGCGAACTGACTGCCTCGCAGTAAAGGTTCAAGCCATCTTGCAGCTCCTTCAAGCTGGCCAGGTCTTCCACGCCTACCTTGGTCAGTGGCCGGCCCTGATCAAGCGTACGTGCCAGCTCTTTAAGCACCGACTGTTTGGTCGACTTGTGGCTGTGCAACTCAAACACCGCGTCGCCCAGGTGGCACTCATCCAGGCGTCGCTTAACCACCTCAAGGGCGGCCATTTTTTCGGCGACAAACAGCACGGTCTTCTTCTGGCCAATCAACTCCGCGATCACGTTGGTGATGGTCTGGGATTTACCCGTACCCGGCGGCCCCTGGATCACCAGATTCGAGCCGGCACGTATTTCCAGAATCGCTTCGGTTTGACTGCTGTCGGCATCCTTAACAAAGCGCACATCGCCGGGATTGATCACCGAGTCGATGTTGACCTCTTCCGGATAAGCGCTGCGCTGGTCGCCAAAACCGCCACCCAGCAAACGCTTCATCACCCCATGCTCGCCAGGCTGCTTTTCTTCTGGCCAGCTCTTCGGGTCGAGGTCCTTGAACATCAAGAATTTGCCAAACGAGAAGAACCCCAGGGCCATCTCATTGGGCACGATCTTCCAGCGCTTATGCTTGCTGATCACATCACCGACATCGGCAAAGAACGCACTCAGGGCTTCGCCTTCGGTAGCCTCCGCCACCGCTGTCAAGCTGCAAGCCGACATATCCAAGCCAAAATCAGTTTTGAGCTTGGCCACCAGCGACAGGTTTTCCACCAGGTCATCGCCTGAATACTTCAGTGCGAAACCGTCCTTAGCCCCGCTGCGCTCCAGGCTAACCGGCAGCAGCAACAAGGGGGCTTTGCGCAGCATGTCCGAGCTGTCGGCTTCGTACCAATGCAAAAAACCCAGGGCCAGAAACAGGGTATTAACCCCCTGCTCCTCGATAAAACCCTTGGCCTCGGTATGTACTTTCAACAGTTGCAGAAATAGCCGTTCGTCATCCAACGCAGTCTGTAGCCGAGTGTCGAGGTGGCGGCGTGCTTTACCGGTAGCAGTATCCGCATCGTCATCGGCGGCATTAGACCAATCCAGGCTGTCCAGCTCGTGCAGCAGCTGTTCATCGCTCGCCGACTCATCATCCGCAAACGCATCCGGATTGACCGACCTGGCCATTTCCGCCAGTTTTTTCCGGGCCATTGGCGCGAAGGTCATCGCCTTTTCCTGGCGATAGAGAATATTGAAAACCTCCTCCGACAGCTCATCCACCACCACCAGGGTTTTGGCTGTCTTGCGGAAGTTGAGCATGTTGTTGCGAAGCCCGATATCCAGCAGCTCTTTGCGGCTGCTTTGCAGCTTCTGACTAATCCCTGCGCTCATTCAAATTCTCACTCAATCCGTTATCGAAAACCGCATTCTGCTATTGGCCAGCGTCACTCAGTACCAACGCCGGTGAACGCCATCCCCCCACCTGCCGGATAAAGCTCGGCCTCGGCATAACACTGGCAGCTGGAATATGGCTGCAGCAACCCGACCTACGGACCGGTATTGACCTGCCAGACGCGCAGCGCCGGTTTAACCCTCATAACAACTCGTCCAGCTGGCCCGCCTCATCCGCCAGCGCGGCCTCGATCTCGGCGATGCTTGGCAGGTTGCGTCCCAGTGACTCGGGCAAGTCGCGCAGCAGTTGATATTCGGCGACCCCGATGGGCTTGTCGATGCCGGACAGCGCGTACTCGGCGACCAAGCGGTTCTGCTGCTTGCACAGCAACAAACCGATGCTGGGCTTGTCGTCTTCGGCCTTGATCTGGGCATCCACGGCGGCCAGGTAGAAGTTCAGTTGGCCAGCATGTTCGGGTTTGAATGCCGTGGCCTTGAGCTCTACCACCACATAGCACTTGAGTCGCGTGTGGTAGAACAGCAGGTCTATGAAGAATTCGTCGCCGCCGACTTCCAGGCGAAACTGTTGGCCGACAAAGGCGAAGCCCGCGCCAAGCTCCAGCAGAAAACGGGTGATATGGCGGATCAGCCCGTCCTCGATCTCGCGCTCCTGGGCATCGTTGCCCAGGCCAAGGAAGTCGAATAGGTAAGGGTCCTTCAGCGTCTCCCGCGCCAGGGCCGACTCGCTAACCGGCAGGCGCGCGGCAAAGTTGCTCACCGCCGAACCCTGGCGCTGTAGTAGACAGTTTTTGATGTTCAGCTCCAGCGTGCTGCGCGACCAGCCGTGCTGCACGGTTTGCATGGCGTACCACTCGCGCTCGGCGGGGCTGTCCAGCTTGGTCAGCAGGGTGACTACATGGAACCAGGGCAATTGGGCAGCAGCCTGCTGCCCAATTTGGCCATCAGGGCAATTCTCGGCGAAGAAGGCCATGTACTTGAGGTTGCGACTGGAGAAGCCACGCATCTCGGGAAAGGCGTCTTTCAGGTCACGGGCCAGGCGCTCGATGACCTTGGCGCCCCAGCCTTGCACCTCCTGACGCTGCTGGATCTCCATGCCGATCCGATGATAAAGCTGCACCAGCTCGGCATTGACCGCCAGCGCGGCGCGCTGCCGGGCCTGGGCGATATCGCCTTTAAGCAGAGCCAGCCAGTCGGCATAGCCCTCGGGGAGGGTCGGTATTTTGGGGCTCATGCTCGAAACGCCTCCATCGACCAATGTCGCGCACCCTGCCGAACGGACCTGTAGCCCGGACCAGCGCAGCCAGATCCGTTATGCCGGTTTTGCTTCAGATTCGTCACATCGCCACCTCCCACTCCTTCACCGACAGCTCACCGGTTTGGTGAAAACGCCGCACGCGACCAAGAAAGTCGGCGAAGTCACGATTCTCCTCGGTCAATCGGTTACACATATCCCAGTCGATCTCTGCGCGCTCGCGGGCTGGAATAAGAATCTGACTTTCCGTGGGGTTCTGCGTATCCAATTGGATTAGGCCGATGCCGTGAGCAGCGGCGAGCATACGCAGCTCCTTGAGCGTACCGTCTCCTTCC
This sequence comes from Pseudomonas sp., assembly GCA_033720015.1. GTDB lineage: Bacteria > Pseudomonadota > Gammaproteobacteria > Pseudomonadales > Pseudomonadaceae > Aquipseudomonas. The sequence continues at coordinate 6,976 of JAWWDH010000013.1, read as the reverse complement.
ACGGTAGCCGCGACCAGGTAACCGAAATGCGCCCAGGATGAGTTGGATACCGCCTGGAAAAAGCTTTTACGCGCATTGGAGCGGTTGATCAGCAGCTTGACTTCGAACGACCATAACCGCGCGCGGCGCTCGCTCAATATGCCGACGCATTCGCGCAACTCGCGGACCCAGTCGGCAGTCAGGTCTTCCAGGCCGACCAGATCCGGGTGCAACCATTCGTTGCCTCCGCTGCCGACGCGATTGGAAGAGCGTTTTTCGTCTATACGCATGGCATTGACGCCCTGCTCGACCCCTAGAAATTCCTTTAACAAGGGGTATAGCCCATGCTCATTCAGCACCGGACTTGCTAAGGACGGTTGGCTGGGTGCTTGCTCCAGGCCTTCTGCAGCTACCACTTCAGCTTCGGCATCCAACTCCGACCAGTAATAGCGGCGCGGTCGACCTTCTGTGGTTTTCAGCTTGGGGTGATTCTGCTGCCAGCGTGGACGTGAGCCGGAAATCTCCGCCACTAGCTGCTGCACCAGGTCGGCGTCGGTTTGAATGTAACTGGCACTGGCGGCCTTCTTCTCCGCGCACTCAACGGGAAACTGCTGGAACACCCATTGCGCCAGCTCCCGAGCAGTGTGCTGCACATCCGGTTGGCTTTGCAGGTATTCGAATACACGCTCGCGCAGATTTAGAGCCATATCAGGACGCCTCGGACAAAGTGCTTTGCACGACCATTTCCGCTTCCGGCAGCCGCAACTGGCCGGAGATCAGGCGGGGTAAGAGGGTGTCGCGCAGTTGGGTGAGGGTTTTGGCATTCTGGCTGTTAGCAAATATCTTTTCCCGCACATCAGCGACGACATTATCGAAGGCCTTCAGCACTGGTAATGACGGAACAGTTACCTGCAACCTGTAAGCGTTATTACGATTCAGCCCAGGAACAGCACCATCGGTATTCATACCTTCAAGGCCAAGCGTTTTGAGCAGGTAATAGCAGTAGGTCAAAGGCTGTTTTGCCTTGACGTAAAAGACAGTGTCGATAGGGAAAAACGGCCGGTCTTCCCAATACAAACTGCCGACTGTGCCCTTGCGGCCGATGATGATCGAAGGTCCGTCAACCAATGACTCATTGTGATATCCCGTGATACCGCCTGAACCGTATACGGGAACAACACCGTCAGTCCGGTCCGTCGACTTCAGCGCCTTGCCGTAGGGCAAGTCCATAACGTCTTCGACTTTGCCTACCCGCCACCCCTTTGGCACCAACCCGAATTCAGACTCTTCGAAGCTGTCGGGGAACAGGGCGGCGGTGGTGGCGTCCATGGCTTGTGGTTCAAGCCCTTCGGCCTTGGCGTGCACGGGGTCGAAGTCGACGAACCAGGATTTGAACAGCGCCTGTGCAATGGACTCCAGGGTCGCATTGGTTTCGCGTAGCAGGGTGAGGCGGTCGTCGAGAGAGCCGACGACTTTCAAAATTTCCCTTTGCTCAGCAAGAGGCGGAACGGCAACTTGCATTTTATCTACGCGAGTAATGTATATGTGCTTAATAGTTGAACCATCAGAATCGCCCTCCATCACTCGTTGATAATGCGGCGAGAGAAGAAGATATTTCAGAAAATCTGGGATGATATTTTTCTTCGGGCGAAGCAACGCTACCGACTGATTGATGCAGACTCCGTCTCGATCAACTACCGCAACCCTGCCGATTGAACCGTCTTTCGTGAGCAATACATCACCCACTTCTGGTCGACTTTTGTCAGTAAGCTTATTTTTAAATGCCTCAACCGTTGTCCGTCGAGCTGTGCCGTAGTTAATCCGTCCATTCACAACGTCCTTGGCGGTTAGCTTCCATGGTCCCTCCTCGGCATCAGGCATAGGGTTGGTAAAGCCGTAAGTTATTAAGTCGAGGAAGTAACGTAGATCCTCAACATCCCAAGCTGCGGGAACAATACCGACCGCTGCTGCTTTAGAACTCATACCCCAGCCCTCCCAGTTTCTGTCGGATCAGCTGATCGAGTTCCGCGCCCTTGGCCATCTGTTCGCCGAGCAGAGCGGTGAGTTTTTGCATCTTGTCGGCAAAGGCTTCGTCGTCATCCTCCACCGCTTCGGCACCGACATAGCGGCCCGGGGTCAGCACATGGCCGTGTTCGGCGATCTCGCTGAGTGTGACGCTGCGGCAGAAGCCGGGGATGTCGGCGTATTCGGTAATTTCACCACCGACATCCAGCGGCTCGCCGCGCCAGTTGGCGACGGTCTGGGCGATACGCTCGATGTCGCTGTCGAGCAGTTCGATCTGCACACGGCTGACGTTGCTACCGAGTTTGCGCGCGTCGATAAACAGCACCTCCTGTGGACGGGCGACTTTCTGTTTGGCCAAAAACCACAGGCAGGCGGGAATCTGGGTGTTGAAGAACAGCTGGCCGGGCAGCGCCACCATCACTTCCACCACGTCGGCCTCGACCATGGCGCGGCGGATCTCGCCTTCGCTGTTCTGGCTGGAGCTCATGGAGCCGTTGGCCAGCACGATGCCGGCGCGGCCGCTGGGTTTCAGGTGGTAGAGCATGTGCTGCAGCCAGGCGTAGTTGGCGTTGCCTTGCGGCGGGTTGCCGTAGACCCAACGCGGATCGCCTTCCAGGCTGCCGTGCCACCAGTCGCTGATGTTGAACGGCGGGTTGGCCAGCACGAAGTCGGCGCGCAGATCGCTGTGCTGGTTGCGGATAAAGCTGTCGGCCGGCTCTTTGCCGAGGTTGAAGTCGATGCCGCGTATCGCCAGGTTCATCGCCGCCAAGCGCCAGGTGGTGGGGTTGGATTCCTGACCGTAGATGGACACATCGCCGAGCTTGCCGCCGTGGGCTTCGATGAATTTCTCGGACTGCACAAACATGCCGCCGGAGCCGCAGCAGGGGTCATAGACCTTGCCGTGGTGCGGGTTGAGCACCGCCACCAGGGTTTTGACGATGCTGGCCGGCGTGTAGAACTGCCCGCCTTTTTTGCCTTCGGCGCTGGCGAACTGGCCGAGGAAGTATTCGTAGACCTGGCCGAGCAGGTCACGGGCTTTGCTGGCGTCGCCGCCAAAGCCGATGGTGGAGATCAGATCAACCAGCTCGCCGAGCTTGCCGTCGGGCAATTGGGCGCGGGCGTAGCGTTTGTCGAGGATGTTCTTCAGGCGCGGGTTTTCCGCCTCGATGGCGCTCAGGGCGTCGTCGATGCGCTTGCCGATATCCACCTGTTTGGCGGCGGCACGCAATGACTCCCAACGGGCCACGGCCGGCACCCAGAACACGTTGACCTCTTTGTAGTAGTCGCGGTCTTCCAGCTCGGCATTGATCAGCTCTGGGTCATTGCTGCCCAGGTAGTAGTCGTCGTGCTCGTCGCTGAGCTTGCGTTCCAGCTCGGTACGCCGGCCGGCGAAACTGTCGGAGATGTACTTGAGGAAGATCAGCCCGAGCACGATGTGCTTGTACTCGGCGGCGTCCATGTTGGCGCGCATTTTATCGGCGGTGGCCCAGAGGGTTTTCTCCAGGTCTTGCAGGGTGCTGCTGGCCTGCTGCTTGGCCGGGCTGCGCACGGCGGCTACGGCCTCGGCCAGGTAAGTGCCGGAGGCTTCGGCCACGCCTGCCGGCTCAAAGCGCTCGCGGGCTTTGTTCAGGGCTTGCTGCGCCAGGCTCAGGCTGGCGCCCTCCTCGGCCTGGGTACGTTTGACCGCACCGCCGCGCCCACGGCCCTTGGCCAGCTCGCCGGCTTCGATCAGCGCGTCACGCGCCGTCCAGAACTGATCCTCGCTCAGCTGCGGAAACTGGCTACGCAAGCGCTCCAGCAACGACTGATTGCCGATACTGCCGGCAGCAGGTACGGCCGCGAGCAGGGCCTGAGATAACAGGGCCGGATCACTCATGCATAACTCCTCAATGCGGCCCACATACGGCGGACACGCAGCTACTCAAACGAAGATGGCGACATTGGCTTGCTGGAAACCGAGGGAGGTATTGCGACGGGCACTTGCCAAGCGGCAAGTACAGGCGCAGAGCCGTCCCTGGAATACCGCGGCCTGCAGTGCTGTGATGCTCGTCACCTTATCCACTGGCCGGGCATGGGTAAAGCAATGCCCGGTGTATTTTGCCGTGCGGGTCAGTTAACCGGCATGCACGCGTCTGACATGGGGATTTTGGCGACATCCCCACGCCCTTTGCAGACCAGACTGATACGCATGCCCTGCTGCAGACCGGCGGCGTAGTTGCGATGAGCACTGTCTAGCCCGAACTGCGGCTCCATGAACGGATTGACCCCGCCGCGTAGCGTGACATAGGGATTGCCGAACAGGCTGGTACTGATCGAGTCCACCACGCCGCTGACCTTGAAGCGCTTGCCCTTGTAGCGTTGATCGGCAGCAACGCTGTTGCGCTCGTAGTCAGCCGCCATTTGCTGGGCGCTGTACTCAGGCAGTGGCTGCGCCTGTTGAACAACCTTTGTCGGTTGATTCGGCGCTGCGGTGGATGACGCCAGGTCTTTGCCTTGTTGCCCAAGAACAGCGACGAGGGTAAAGAGCAGCCAGGCAACACCAATGAAGCGACTGCGCGTGCTGTGCCCCTGTCTCAACAGGAACCAGGCAAAAATCATCGGCAGCAGAAAGATGCCAACTCCCAGCCAGAAACCTACCGAACGCTGCGCAACTGCAAGGTCAGCGTAAGCCAACTGCGGGCTTACCGGGCTTGGCGCGACGGGCGCCCCACAGTGCGGACAAGCCGCGGCCTGATCACTCGCCATACGCCCGCATTCGCCACAATCGATCAATGCCATGTTGCTACTCCTTGAGCTGAACCCCTTACCCGGCCGGGATCAATCCGGCTTGTTTGCGGAATTCAAGATATGTAGCATCGCTAGACATATCTAGAGTGTTTACCTGAACAGGTAAAGTTTTCAAGCAGATGGAGGGGCAATGAAACGCGCACAATCGATTGAATCTGTCCGCTGGGATCTGGCCCTGCGCTACCGCCTGATCGAGACGGTAGCCTGGTGGGAAGGACGGCTGACCACCGGGCATCTGATGCAGAGTTTCGGCATCAGCCGGCAGCAGGCATCCAAGGACATCAACACCTACATCAATCAACATGCACCTGAAAACCTGGTGTACGACAAGCGCATCAAGGGCTACGTCCCCAGCGCGCAGTTCGCCCCGCGGTTCATCGATGACAGCGCCAGCGCCTATCTGCATCTGCTCAACCAGAACCATGAACGCGCGCACTACATCGAGGGGCTGGCCCTGGCTTACGCACACACCGAGGTGTTGCAGGTGCCGGATCGTTCGATACGTCCCGAAGTCCTCCGGCCGCTGCTGAAAGCCTGCCGTGAAGGCCTGCGCCTGGAATGTGAGTATGTGTCCTTCAGCACGCCGAACGGCGAGACGCGCCTGATCGCACCGCACACCCTGGTCTACACCGGCATGCGCTGGCACGTGCGCGCCTACTGTGAGCGCAACCGCGAGTATCGGGACTTCGTGCTGAGCCGCTTCCGGGGGACCCCGGATTTGATGGCTGATGACTCCGAGCACGGCCGCGACAGCGATGATGGCTGGAATACCGCCGTACAGGTGATCATCGAAGCCGACTCGCGCCTCAAGCCGGAACAACAAGCCATCATCGAGAGCGACTACGGCATGCAGGATGGCCAACTGGTGATCGACACCCACGGCGCCCTGGTGCAATACGTGCTCCAGCGCTACCAGATCGATCCCAACAAGGTTCACGCGAAAGCCACCGCGCAACAGATCGTGGTGTCGAACCTGGATGACCTAAAGCAATGGCTCTATCAGTAAGGAACAACGATGGCGACTAACCCGGTGCTCATCACCCTGCACATCCAACTGGAACCCCTACAGCTGGACCCACCGATCTGGCGGCGCATCCGCGTCAGTGGCGACTGCACGTTGCGCAAGCTGCACCACTTCATCCAGGCGGCCATGGGCTGGAGCAGCTGCCATCTGCATGAATTCAGCCTGGGCGAGCAGCGTTTTATGCCGCCCGATCTCGACTTTCCTGAACCTGGCGTACTGGATGATCGCAAGCACAAGCTGCGGCGCCTGCTCAAACAGGCTGACCGACTGCGTTACCTATACGACTTCGGCGATCGCTGGCAGCACGTGATCGCCGTGGAAGCAGTCGAGCCAGCGGAAGTCGAGGGCACCTGGTGCGAGGTACTAGCCGGCGCCCGCGCCTGCCCACCCGAGGATATCGGCGGCGTGCCTGGCTATCAGGGCTTTCTCGAATCAATCAGCCAGCGCCCTCTCGACGAGGATGGACGGGCCGCACTGGAATGGGTAGGCGGTAGCTTCGATGCCGAGCTGTTCGACCACCGCGCGGCGAACGCGTCGGTGCAGCGCATCTGCAATAACCTGTGGGGGTGAGCCTTATTGCTCACCCCCATAAGCCAAACGAGCCAGCCCGGCAAACACGGGTAACAGGGCTAGGAAAACGACTACGTCAGTCAGCGAACTCATCATCAGCATGGCAAACCTCATCGCGCAGTTGAAGGTGGTGATTCACACTAAGTTAATCGGCCACGGTTCGGCGATCTGTAAGCTTTTCGTGCGTAAGGTTTTGGTACAGCACTTTGCTGGTCGGGCGAATACTAATTTTGTGTCCCATATAGCATTTTCTGGGATTGACAATAAAAAAATACTTAGCTTGCTATAAGGCACCCCGTCCTCTACGTTGAAAGCGTACGCAAAGGCAAACCCGTCGAAAGGTGGGGACGCAAAGTCACCGGTCTAACGGGTGTAAAACCCCATGACAGCGGGACCGCCGGCATTTCATGTGGTTTCCCGGGTACGGATTCTCCGTACTCAACTCACATCGTTGTGTTATCGGATCCTCCCTGATCGGTATCAGCTCAAGTGATTGTCAACGGCGAGCACGCCTGCGACAGGGCTTACAGGGGATATTCAACATGAACGCAGCTATTTTTTCCCGCAATAACTTTCGCCGTGCCGCGCTGG
>JAWWDH010000012.1:0-21029 GCA_033720015.1 Pseudomonas sp. | reverse complement strand
AGGAACAGCAGCGGCCGCTCGGTCAGGCCGGCACCTAACTGACGCAGGTTGGCACCCCAGGGTGACTCGGCGATCTGCCGCTTCAGCAGCTGTGGTACGGACTTGAACCACTCCAGATCCAGCGGTTTGTTGCTGGGGATCCAGAACATCTGTTCATCGAGGGTATTACGCAGCGTTTCGGCGGTGGTTTTTAGTTGTTTCTGATTGAGCTGCAGGGTGATCGACTCATTGAGCAGGGTATTCAGCTCGCGGTTCAGGCGGTCGATCAGTTCGCGGCGGGTATTGATGATCTCCAGCAGGTTGTTACGCAGGGCCAATTTATCGATAGCACTGCCTGGAGCGGCGCTGAGTAACTGGTCGACATAGGCGCTGGGGTTGTTGATGGCTTCGCGCTGCTGGTTGAGTTCGAACTGATACAGGCGCAAATCGGCGATTTGATCAGGCAGGCTGCTATCAATCTGCAGCGTTGGCAGCGCCTGTTGCTGCTTGTAGAGAATGCGCGAGAGCAACAGGCTGCCTTGCAGCACACTGATTTGCTCTGCCAGGGCTTGGTCACTCTGGTTCAAACTGTCGAGTTGCTGTTTGGTCTGCAGGTTGAGGCGAGTCAACTCATTGAGCCGGTCGGTGGAGCGCAGCAAATAATCCGACAGCTTTAGGTTGAGTGCGCTTTCGCGGGACAGGAGGGTGCCGCTACCGGCTTTCTCGGCTTCACGCGATTGCTCGGCCACGGTCTGTTCGGACAGGTTGCGGCGTTTTTCGTTGATCAGGTTTTGCAGGTCGAGCAGTTCCTGCTCGATACGTTTGATACGTTCTTCCAGCAGGGTCCGGCGGCTGTTGCCGAGTTCTTGCAGCAGGCTGTTGCCGGCCAGTTCCTGGCGGCGCATTTGCGTTTGCGCGTCGAGTTTGGCCAGCTCGGCCTTTAACTGGTCACTGCGTTCGGTGCTCAGCGGTTTGCCGGCGTCACGCCCGCTTTTCAGGATGCTGTTGATTTCCTGGCTGCGGGTCTGGTTGCTGCTGATTTCGGCCTGCGCGCGCTCCGGGCGGGTTTGCGCGGTGATCACCAGGCTGTTGGCTTCGATGATCTGCTTTTGCCATTCGCTCAATTGCGCGTTGCGTTCGGCCAACAGCTGTTCGAGCAGCGGCAGATCGCTTTTGCCATAGCGCAGGCTGACCTGGGTGGGCGGGCTGTTTTTCAGCCGTTCGTAATCACGCTGCGCCTCGTTGATCATGCGCGGCGCTTGCTCCAGCTGCTTTTCCAGGGCGGCCAGGCGCTGCTGGCTGTCGGTCTTCTCGCTCAGCAGGGCCAGGGTTTTCTCCAGCGTCTGCTTGATCGCCAGTTGCTCCGCCTCCGGCAGCTTGCGCTCGGCCAGGTTGTCCAGGCTGCTTTGTATGCTGGCGCTGCTCGGTGTATCGGCGGCCTGTAGCAGGGTTGAGTTCAGGCAAAGCCCGAGCAGGGCAATGGCGAGGTAAGTGCGCAGAGAAGACATAATGGTGATCGTTGGCTCGAAAAGACGCTGAGTTTAGAGGAAGAGGCCAGGCCCAGGGCGAGTACCTTCGGGGAATCTGACGCCGACTTTGCGGATCTTGTTCCCTTCCATTGCGGCCACTGTCCAGGTCAGGCCCTGCCATTCCACCTGATCACCGATCACCGGCTCGCCGCCAATCTTGTGAGCGATGAAGCGGCCCAGGTGCAACTGGCCTTCGGCGCCTTGCAATTTTAAGCCATACAGCGCCGCCACGGCTGCCAGCTCGGCATCGCCCTCGAGGACAAAATCACCGAAGAAGCGCAGGTCTTGGCCGCGGGTCGGGGCCTGGCTGAAGAGCTTGCCGAGGGCGGCTAGGTCGTTCTCATGACCCACCACACAGAGCAAATCGCCGGCCTCCAGGGTGGTGCTGCCGGAGGGATGCAGCAGCTCCGTGCCTCGGAACAGTGCAGCGATACGCGTGCCTTCGGGCATTTTCAGCTCGCGCAGGGGCGCGCCGATGCACCACTTTTCCGCACCGAGGCAGTAGATAAACAGTTCCCACTGGCTGGTCGGGTGCACCTCGAGGCCGGCGCGTGACACCGGTGCGGGTTCTGGCGGCACCGTCACCCGCAGTAGTTTCGCCGCCCAGGGCAGGCTGGTGCCTTGCAGCAGCAGCGACACCAGCACGATAAAGAACGCCACGTTGAAGAACAGTTGGGCATTCGGCAGCCCCGCCATCAGCGGGAACACCGCGAGAATAATCGGCACTGCGCCACGCAGTCCCACCCAGGCGATAAACGCCCGCTCGCGATCATGAAAGGCGCGAAAGGGCAGCAGGCCGAGATACACCGACAGTGGCCGGGCAAAGAGGATCATCCACAACGCCAGGCACAGCGCGGGCAGGGCAATCGGCAGCAGCTCGTGGGGGGTGACCAGCAGGCCGAGAACCAAGAACATGCCGATCTGCGCGAGCCAGGTCAGGCCGTCGAGCATGTGCAGGATGCCGTGGCGCGAGCGGATGGGGCGGTTGCCCAGTAGCAGGCCGCACAGGTAGATCGACAGAATGCCGCTGCCACCGACCGCCGTGGTGATGGCGAAAATGATCAGGCCGCCGCTGACCACCAGCAGCGGGTACAGGCCGTTGGCCAGCGCCATGCGATTGACCAGGTTGAGCAGCAGCCAGCCGCCCCCGAGGCCGAACAGCGCACCGATGCCGAACTGTTGCAGCAGTTGCAGCAGCAGGTTCCAGCTTATGCCGTCCTGGCCGCTAGCGAGCATGGCGATCAAGGTGACGGTGAGAAACACCGCCATCGGGTCGTTACTGCCGGACTCGATTTCCAGGGTGGCGCTGACCCGCTCGTTAAGGCCGCGCCCGCCGAGCAGGCTGAACACCGCCGCGGCATCGGTGGAGCCGACGATGGCGCCGATCAGCAAACCTTCCATCCAGGTCAGGTCAAACAGCCAGGCGGCGGCTATGCCGGTCAGCCCGGCGGTGAGCAGTACGCCCAGCGTGGCCAGGGATAGCGAGGGCCACAAGGCCACGCGAAAGCTCGACACGCGGGTGCGCATGCCGCCGTCGAGCAAAATGATCGCCAGGGCCAGGTTGCCGACCAGGTAGGCCAGCGGGTAATTGTTGAAGACGATACCGCCCGGGCCGTCGGTGCCCGCGAGCATGCCGACGCAGAGAAAGATCACCAGAATGGGGATGCCGAAGCGTGCACCGAAGGCGCTCACCAGAATGCTCATGGCTACCAGCATTGCACCGATCAAGAACAGATTATTGATGGCGCTGGCATCCAAGGCGGGTACTCCGAGCGGGTTGGTGGACGTGCCACTATGCATGGCGCGTGCCAGCGATTCTAACCGTTGGCCAGCGTTGACGCTGAAAAAAAACGCCCCGCATTAAGCGAGGCGTCAGGGCTACTCGAGTCGAAAGCGCTTTAGAACCAGGCGTCCTGCATGCCCAGGCAGGTGTCGTCGCGGGCTTCGAGGATGGCCAGGTCATGGTGGCAGCTCGGCACTTCCCAGGTCAGGAAGTAGCGCGCCGCCTGCAGCTTGCCCTGGTAGAAGTCGGCATCGGCCACGTTGCCGCTGACCAGGCCTTCTTGCGCGCGGATCGCCTGTTCCAGCCAGCGCCAGCCGATCACGGTGTGGCCGAACACCTTCAGGTACAGCGCCGAGTTCGCCAGGCCTTGGTTGACCTTGCCGCTCATCAGATCGCCGAGCAGCGCCAGCGTCACCGCCTGTAGGCGTGCGAGCAGTTGCTCCAGCGGCTGGCGCAGGGCTGTCAGCGAGTCATGGGCTTCGGCGCGCTGGCAGGTGCCATGGATCAGCTTGAGCAGTTGCTTGAGCGCCGCACCGCCATTCATCGAGACCTTGCGCCCCAACAGGTCGAGCGACTGGATGCCGTGAGTGCCTTCGTGGATCGGGTTCAGACGGTTATCGCGGTAGTACTGCTCCACCGGGTAGTCGCGGGTGTAGCCGTGGCCACCAAGAATCTGGATGGCCAGTTCGTTGGCCTTGAGGCAGAACTCCGAGGGCCAGGATTTGACGATTGGGGTCAGCAGGTCGAGCAGCTCTAGGGCGGTGCGGCGTTCTTCCTCACTGGCCAGGGTCTGGGTGTCGTCGAACAGCCGTGCGGCGTACAGACCGAGGTCGAAGGCCCCCTCCACGTAAGCTTTTTGGGTCAACAGCATGCGCCGTACGTCGGCGTGCTCGATGATCGCCACTTGGCTGGAGGTGGGGTCTTTGCCGTCGGGCAGGCGACCTTGCGGGCGCTGACGGGCGTACTCCAGTGAGTACAGGTAGCCGGCGTAGCCGAGCATCACCGCGCCCATGCCGACGCCGATGCGCGCTTCGTTCATCATCTGGAACATGTACGCCAGGCCATGGTGCGGCTTGCCCACCAGATAGCCGACGCAGTCGCCATTATCGCCGAAGTTGAGCGCCGTAGAGGTGGTGCCGCGCCAGCCCATCTTGTGGAACAGGCCGGCCAGCACCACGTCGTTACGCTTGCCCAGGCTACCGTCATCGTTGACCAGAAACTTCGGCACGATAAACAGCGATATACCCTTCACCCCGGGCGGTGCGTCCGGCAGCTTGGCCAGGACCATGTGCACGATGTTTTCGCTCAGCGGATGATCGCCGCCGGAGATAAAGATCTTGTTGCCCTTGAGGCGGTAGCTGCCGTCATCTGCCGGCTCGGCACGGGTGCGGATGTCGGACAGCGATGAGCCGGCGTGCGGCTCGGTCAGGGCCATGGTGCCGAAGAAGCGACCGTCGATCATCGGCTCAAGGAAGCGTTGTTTTTGTTCCGCGCTGCCGAAGGTTTCGATCAGGTTGGCCGCGCCCATGGTCAGGAACGGGTAAGAGGTCGTGGCGGCGTTGGCTGACTGGAAGTGCGCGAAGCAGGCCTGCGACAGCAGGTTAGGCAACTGCATGCCGCCGACGTCGAACTCGCGGGTGGCATTGAGGAAGCCGGCTTCGAGGAAGGCATCGACCGCTGGTTTGACCTCGGGGATCAGCACCGCTGCGCCGTCGACGTACTCAGGTTCGTGTTCGTCATTCTTGCGGTTATGCGGGGCGAACAGGTTTTCCGCGATGCTGCGGGCGGTGTCGATGGCCGCGTCAAAGGTTTCGCGGCTGTGCTCGGCGAAGCGCTCGCGCTGGGTCAGGCCTTCGGCGTCCAGCACTTCGTACAGCTCGAAGGCCAGGTTACGGGAACTGAGCAGGGACTCGGACATGCTTATACCTCCGGTTGCAATCTGCCGAGTCTAAGCAGCCGTGGGCATGGCTCCCAGCATTATCAATGAGCGTGATAGCGAGCCGTAGGGCAGGGTGCCGCGCCCTTAGTCTGAGGCGTTGCAACCCGCTTGTGGTTTAGCCGGTGACAAAGCCCTGAGCCAGTTGCGCCGTCAGCTCGGCGGCGCCGATGGCCTGGCAGCCGCGGGTGTTTTGCCCGGCCCAGAGCGGCGAGAAATCGCCACTGCCGTGTTGCTCCGCCTGACTGCGCAGCGGCGCAATAGCCGCCGTGGCCAACGGGAAGGCCGGCGCCAGCGGGCTGATTGGGCCCAGCTCACGGATTAGCCGGTTGACGATGCCGCGCGCCGGACGGCCGCTGAACAGGTTGGTCAGCGCGGTGTGCCGCGCCGCCGGGCTGAGCAGGGCCGCGCGGTGGATGGCGCTGGTGCTGGCTTCCGCGCAGCACAAATACGCCGTGCCGATCTGCACCCCTGCGGCGCCTAGGGCTATTGCGGCGCGTACGCCCTGGGCATCGGCGATGCCGCCTGCCGCGATCACCGGTACCTGCACCGCCTGCACGACCTGTGGCAGCAAGGCAAAGGTGCCGAGCTGGCTGTTCAAGTCCTCAGTGAGGAACATGCCGCGATGGCCGCCGGCTTCCAGGCCCTGGGCGATGATCGCATCGGCACCGTTGGCTTGCAGCCACAGCGCTTCTTCGACCGTGGTCGCCGAGCTGAGCACCTTGGATCCGCAGGCCTTGACCCGCGCCAGTAGCTCAGCTGATGGCAGGCCGAAGTGGAAGCTCACCACGGCGGGGCGGAACTCATCGAGCAGGTCAGCCATCTCGGCGCTGAACGGTTGCCGCCCGGGGCCGCTGGCGATGTTTGTCGGATCGATGCCCAACTCGGTGTAATAAGGTGCCAGCGCCTCCCGCCAGGCCGCGTCTCGCGCTGTGTCGGCGGGCGGCGGGGTGTGGCAGAAGAAATTCAGGTTGAACGGCTGCGTGGTTTTGCCCGTAAGGGCTTCCAGTTCACGGCGTAATGCACTGGCATCGAATAGTGCGCAGGCGAGCGAGCCAAGGCCGCCGGCATTGCACACGGCGGCAGTCAGCGTGTGGTTGTGCGAGCCGGCCATTGGGGCCTGGATCAGCGGTAAGGTGCAGCCGAGTAGCGATTGCAGGGTCATGGGTGTGGCGCTCCAGAGGCGGGGTTGGCGGTGGGGGTGTACCAGGTCCAGGCGAGCGCCCAGAGCATGGCGGCGACGCCTAGGACGAAGCTTTGCGTGAGGCTGCCACCGAAACTCAGCCACACCCCGGCGAGCCAGGGGCCTGCCAGTTGTGCGCCGCCGTACAAGGCGATCAGGGCTGCCGACAGCCGGGGGCCTTGATGGGGTTGTAGGGTGCGCGCCAGGCGTTGCGTCAGCAGCACGCTGCCGATAAAGCTGCCGCCGACGAGTACGGCGCACAACAGGACACCAATGGCGCTGGGGAATAGCCAGGGCGCGGCGCAACCCACCGCTTGCAACAGATAGGTCGCCAGCAAGGCATGGCGGTCGCCGAAGCGTGCACCCAGCGCATTCCATAGCGGGATCGAAATCAGGCAGGCCAGGGCCGTCCAGCGCCAGGCTCCGCTAATCAGGCTGTGGCCAGCCGGTAACTGTTCCTGCGCCAGGGTAGGCAGAAATGTCATTGGCAGGATGTAACCCAGCCCTGCGCCGGCATAGGCGAGAAACAGCGGGGTGCTGGCCCGATCAAACAAGCGGCTGCGGTTGGCGACCGGCGCACTATGCCGTTGCTGCAGCTGCAGGCGACTAAGCAGCCAGGCGCTGAGCAGGGCCAGTGGCAGGGCAATGGCTGCTATCGGCCACCAGCGTTCGGGGCCGTGCAGCCAGTTGGCCGGTGCGTCAGCCAGCCAGCCGGCGAGCAACAGGCCTGCGGCGAAACCAAGGTAGACCAGGCCGCTGAGGCTGGCGCGCTGGCGCACGGCGAGCCATTCCAATACCAGCGCCGGGGCCAGTACAAAGACCACGCCGTTACTGATGCCATTGGCCAGGCGCAATCCCATCAGTGTCAGGTAATCGCCGGTGAAGCCCTGTGCCAGGGTCAGCAGGGCATTCAGCAGCAGTGCCAGCGGCAGCGCCAGGCGTAAGCGCGCAGGTGTGTATAGCGCCAGTGCCAGCAACGCTCCGAGCAGATAACCGAGGTAATTTGAGCTGGCCAGGTGCGCACCCTGTTCAAGGCTAAACAGCTGATCGGCGAGAAAGTGCGGCAGTAGCGGGGTGAAGGCGAAGCGGCCCAGTGCGTGTACCACCACCAACGCAGCACCGCCGGCGAACAGGGCAAGGAAAATCTGGCGTGGGGAGGCTGGTTGCATGGGGGGGCTCTTGGGCGGGCTGGCGCTACATTAACGGTTGCCGCTTAACGACTGCCAGTGAAGAATACTGAGTATAATTTTCACTTTAAGTGAGCATTAAGCTCTGCAGAGGTCGCCGTGTCATCTTGGCAACGCTTGAACCCACAACTGCTGCGGCACTTTCTGGCGGTCAGTCGCAGCGGCTCGCTAACAGCCGCCGCGCAGTCATTGCATTGCGTGCCGTCGAATGTCTCGGCGCGTCTGCGGCAGTTGGAGCAACAACTGGGTGTCGGCTTGTTTCAGCGTCAGGCGCAGCGTTTGCGCCTGACGCCAGCGGGTGAGCGCTTGCTGCCGCATGCCGAATCTTTAGAGCAGCTCTGCCGCGAGGCCTGGAGCGCAGTGCAGGACGATAGCTGGAGCGGTGAGTTACGCATCGGGGCCATGGAAACCACGGCGGCTGTGCGTCTGCCGGAGGTGTTGGCGGCGTTTCACCGGGATGCCCCGCGAGTCAGCCTGAGCCTGCAAACGGGGACTAGCCAGTATCTGATCAGCGAGGTCTTGGCCGGACGTCTGGAAGCTGCACTGATCGGCGGCCCCTATAGCCATCCGCTGCTCAGCGATGAAGTGCTCTGGGCGGAGGAGTTAGTGCTGGTTCTGCCGCCCGGTACAACGTTGCCGGTGATGCTGCAAACCCCTGTGACTTTGCTAGGGTTCCCCAGTGGTTGCCATTACCGCGCCCGGCT
The DNA here is from genome assembly GCA_033720015.1 of Pseudomonas sp. GTDB lineage: Bacteria > Pseudomonadota > Gammaproteobacteria > Pseudomonadales > Pseudomonadaceae > Aquipseudomonas. The sequence goes on along the minus strand of JAWWDH010000012.1, from coordinate 12,728 downwards.
GGAGCGGTGGTGCGATGAGCAGGGCGTAGAGGTGGCTGCGCGGCAGAGTTATGGCTCGATAGAGGCGATACTCGGTGGCATTGCCGCTGGTATGGGGCTTGGCTTGCTGCCGCGTAGCCTGCTGGAGCAGCACCCACGCGGCAATTTGGTGGCGTGGCAGCGTGTCGCGGCGCACCTGGCGGCGGCGCCGACCCTGCTAGTGCGCTGCAGTGATGCTGCGCCGCACCCGGCGCTGGAGCGCTTGTTGGCACTGCTGCGTGAGCCATTGCCTAGCGCTAACCATTTGCAGGCCGTACGAAGCGGTTAAACTGTGCGGCCAGAGGAGTCCGCCTAATGAATTACCGCCACGCCTTCCATGCCGGCAACCATGCCGATGTGCTGAAACACTATGTCCTGAGCCGCTTGATTGCGTTGCTGTCACGCAAGGAGGCGCCTTTTGCCTACCTCGACAGTCATGCCGGTATTGGCCTGTATGACCTGCACGGTGATCAAGCCAGTCGCACTGGCGAGTGGCTGGAGGGTATAGCCCGGCTATGGCAGGCCAGCGATGTGCCGGACCCGCTGCTGGATTATCTGGAAGTGATCCGCGCGATGAACCCCGATGGCGAGCTGCGCCACTACCCCGGTTCGCCCGAGCTGGCGCGCCTGCTGACCCGTGAGCAGGACCGTCTGCACCTCAATGAGAAACACCCGGAAGACGGCCGTTTGCTCAAGGAGAATATGCACGGCGATCGTCGCGTAGCCGTGCATTTGGGCGAAGGCTGGTATGTGCCACGTGCTTTGCTGCCAACCCGTGAGAAACGCGCGCTGCTGCTGATTGACCCGCCGTTCGAGCAGGCCGACGAAATGGAGCGCTGCGCCCAGTCGTTGAGCGAAGCCATCGGGCGTATGCGCCAGGCCGTGGTGGCGATCTGGTACCCGATCAAGGACCTGCGTCAGCTGCGACGCTTTTACAGTGGCGTGGAAAAGAGCAAAGCGCCGAAGCTACTGCGCGTGGAGCTTTATGTGCACTCAACCGATGAACCGACGCGTCTGAATGGCTCGGGCCTGGTGATCAGCAACCCGCCGTGGGGGCTGGAGGATGAGCTTAAGCAGATCCTGCCCTGGTTGGCGAAATTGCTCGGCCAGACCCAGGGCGGTTGGCGCATGGACTGGCTGATTGAGGAAAATGCCGGCTAAGCGTTGCTGGCAAGGCCTCGGCGCACTGATGAAGCGCCGCACCGCAAACCGCAAGGAGCTTGTATGAGTTTGTCGCTGTTGAATCGCTATGCGTTTTTTGCCTTCTGCGTGCTATTCACCTTGGGCAGCTTGCCGTTTGTCGCGGGGCACCCCTGGTTGTGGATGCTGGTTGTGCTGACTGGGCTGCTTAGTGCAGTGGGCCTGCATGACCTGCTGCAGAGCCGCCATGCGGTGCTGCGTAACTACCCGATTCTCGGCAATATCCGCTACCTGGTTGAGGCGATTCGCCCGGAAATACGTCAATACCTACTGGAGTCCGACGGCGAGCAGTTGCCGTTCTCACGGGCACAGCGCTCGTTGGTCTATGCGCGGGCGAAGAATCAGAGTGCGGACAAAGCCTTCGGCACCTTGGCGGACGTCTACCAAGGCGGTTTTGAGTTTATCGGTCACTCCATGGCACCGGCTGCGCACGTCGACCCCAGCGCGTTTCGCGTGAGTATTGGCGGCCCGCAGTGCACGCAGCCTTACTCGGCGTCGGTGTTCAATATCTCGGCCATGAGTTTTGGCTCGCTCAGCGCCAATGCGATCCGCGCGCTGAACCAGGGCGCGAAGCTCGGCGGTTTTTATCACGACACCGGCGAAGGCAGCATCAGCCCTTATCACCGAGAGCACGGTGGCGATTTGGTGTGGGAGTTGGGCAGCGGCTACTTCGGCTGTCGCCAGGACAATGGTCAGTTTGACCCGCAGCGTTTTGCCGAGCAGGCGGCCAATCCGCAGGTGAAAATGATTGAGATCAAGCTCAGCCAAGGCGCCAAGCCCGGCCATGGCGGCATTCTGCCCAAGCACAAGATTACCGCCGAAATCGCCCAGACCCGTGGCGTGCCCATGGGCCAGGACTGTGTCTCCCCAGCCAGCCACAGTGCCTTTTCTACCCCTATCGAGTTGCTGCAGTTTGTTGCCCAGCTGCGTGAGCTGTCAGCGGGTAAACCGGTGGGCTTCAAGTTCTGCCTCGGCCATCCATGGGAGTTTATGGCGATTGCCAAGGCCATGCTGGAAACCGGCATCCTGCCCGACTTCATCGTGGTCGATGGCAAGGAAGGCGGTACCGGAGCGGCGCCCGTGGAATTCACCGATCACATCGGCGTACCGCTGCGTGAGGGGCTGTTGTTTGTGCACAACACCCTGGTCGGCATCGGCTTGCGCGACAAGATCCGCATCGGCGCCAGTGGCAAAATTGTCAGCGCCTTCGATATTGCCAGCGTGCTGGCGCTGGGGGCTGACTGGGCCAACTCGGCCCGTGGCTTTATGTTCGCCATTGGCTGTATTCAGAGCCAGTCGTGCCATACCAACAAATGCCCGACCGGAGTGGCGACCCAGGACCCCTTGCGCCAGCGTGCGCTGGTTGTGCCGGATAAAGCCGAGCGAGTGCACAGCTTCCATCGCAACACCCTCAAGGCGCTGGCCGAGATGCTCGCTGCTGCTGGCCTCGAACACCCTGCGCAGCTGGAGGCCAAGCACCTGGTGCGGCGCATGTCGGCGAGTGAAATCAAGCTTTACTCGCAGCTGCACGTCTTCCTCAAACCCGGTGAGTTGCTGCGTGATGAGGTCACCGGAGCGTTCTATTCGCGGATGTGGCAGATGGCCCAGGCCAGCAGCTTCGCGCCCGCGCCGTGACGGCGGCTTGAACTGCCGCTGACTCAGCGGCGGTTTAACTCCTGCTCCACCTCTGCTGCCCAGGTCAGCCAGGACTGCTCGCCGAGAATGCCGCGGCGCAGCGTCAGGTAGGGCAGGCGCAAGGCGTTGCGTTGGGCGTCGGGTAGCCCGTGGAAGTCCTTTTCGATCTGCAGCAGGCTGTCCAGGGTCTTGCGGTGCACGGCCACGTGGCGCTGCATTTCCTCGCGCAGGTTATCCAGGCTGGTGTGCGCGCCGGCATAGAGCTTTACCAGCAATGCATCATTGATTTTGCTGGGCTGCACCGGCTCGCCCAGCCAGCGCAGCAGCTCAGCGTGGCCGGCGGGTGTCAGGCGGTAGTTCTTCTTGTCCGGGCGGGTGTCCTGCGCCTGCGCTTCAAATTCCAGCCAGCCGGCTTCGCTGAGTTTTTTCAGCTCCAGGTAGACCTGCTGATGCTTGGCATTCCAAAAGTAGCCGAGACCATCCTTGAAGCGTTTGAGCAGGTCGTAGCCACTGCCGGGTTCGCTTTCCAGCAGGATAAGAATGGCGTGCTTGAGCGACATGGGCGGGTTTCACCGGTGGTAATGAGCGTGCGCGGCAGTATACGGATTATGCAAAAAGTTGCATTGGCTCCAGCTGCTATCTAGTATGCAAAAAATTGCATAACAAAAAATAGCTCAGGAGCCTTTATGAAACGTACCGGTACTCGCTTCCGCCCACGTCTAGTGCGTGACGATTACGACGCCATCATCATCGGCTCCGGTATCGGTGGCCTGACCACTGCCGCGCTGCTGGCCAAGCTCGGCAAGCGCGTCTGCGTGCTGGAGCAGCACTACACTGCCGGCGGTTACACCCACAGCTATGAGCGCGAAGGCTACGAGTGGGATGTGGGTGTGCATTACATTGGTGAGGTGCACAAACCCTGGTCGACGATCCGTCGAGTGTTCGATGTGATCAGTGACGGCAAGCTGGAATGGGCGCCGATGGATGCGCGCTACGACCGAATCGTGCTGGGCGATACCGTGATCGATTACGTGGCCGGGCGCGAAGAGTTCAAGGCCGAGATGAAGTTGCACTTCCCGGATGACGGGCCGGCGATTGATCGCTATGTGGAGCTGCTCGGCGAGGTCAGTAGCAAAGTGCCGCGCTTCTTCGCCGGTCAGGCGTTACCGCGCTCACTGGGCGTGTTGTACAGCAAGCTGCGGCGCTTCTGGCTGCCGGATTATTTTTTCAAGACCACCCGCGAAGTGCTCGAAGGGCTGACCCAGAATCAGCAGTTGATCGGCGCACTGACCGCGCAGTGGGGCGATTACGGGCTGCCGCCTGGCAAGGCCGCTTTCGTCATGCATGCCATGGTCGCCAAGCACTACATCTCCGGCGGAAATTATCCGGTGGGCGGTGCAACGAAGATTTCCGAAAGCATTATCCCGGTGATCGAAGCCGCCGGCGGCCATGTGTTCACCTATGCCGGCGTCGACAAGGTTTTGGTCGAGAATGGTCGCGCGGTGGGGGTGCGCATGCACAAGGACGGCGTGGAAATCCGCGCCCCACAGATCGTCAGTTGTGCCGGTTTGGTGCCCACCTACACGCGCCTGCTGGAACCACAGGTGGCCAGCGAGCATGGTTTGTTGACGCATTTGTCGAAAGTCGAGGTGTCTGCCGCGACCCTGTGCCTGTACGCCGGCTTTAAGGGCAGCAGCGCCGAGTTGAACGTGCCGAAGAGCAATTACTGGGTGTACCCGACCTTTGACCACGACCGCAATGTCAGTGCGTTCAAGCAAGGTGACACGCAACAAACCCCGCTGACCTACATCTCCTTCCCCTCGGCCAAGGATCCCGCCTGGGACGCCCAGTACCCGAACAAGGCGACGGTGGAAATTGTCGCCCTGGCCTTGCCGGAGTGGTTTGCCCAGTGGAAAGGCAGCACCTGGGGCAAGCGCGGCGCTGACTATGAGGCGCTGAAAGCCAAGCTCACCGATGGCTTGCTGGAAACGCTCTATCACTATCAACCGCAGTTACGTGGGGCGCTGGACTTCTGCGAGCTGGGTACGCCGCTGTCCACCGAGTGGTACCAGTGGAATGAGCAGGGTGAGATCTATGGCCTTGACCACACGGTGCAGCGTTTTCAGCAGCATTGGATTCACAGCCAGACGCCGATCAAGGGGCTGTACCTGACCGGCGCGGACACCGTAACCGCTGGCGTGGGTGGCGCGCTGATGGCCGGTGTACTGACCGCCTCACGCATGCTGGGCTGGCGCGGTTATCAGGTGGGCAAGCTCTTGAAGAGCTGGCAACCTGATTCGCCAGTAGAGGGCGCGGCGCAGACCCAGGCGCAGTGAGGGCGCGCGGGTTCAGGGCGTTAGCGGCCCTGAACCCGCTCAAGGCTTAGGGCAGCAGGCACACGCCGGTACCCTTTAGGCCGCAGTAGCCTTCTGGGTTTTTCGCCAGGTACTGCTGATGGTAGGTTTCGGCGTAATAGAAGGTCGGTGCTTCGCGGACTTCGGTGGTGATTTGGCCTAAGCCGGCTTTTTCCAGCTCTGCCTGGAACTGCATTTGGCTGGTTTGCGCCGCTGCCAGTTGTTCGGCGCCATAGCAGTAGATTGCCGAACGGTATTGGCTGCCGGTGTCGTTGCCCTGACGCATGCCCTGGGTCGGGTTGTGGGCTTCCCAGAACACTTTCAGCAAGGATTCGTAGCTGATCAGTTGCGGGTCGAAGACCACCAGCACCACTTCGGCGTGGCCGGTCAGGCCCGAGCAGGTTTCGTCATAGGTCGGGTTGGGCGTGTGGCCGCCGGCATAACCGACGGCGGTGCTCCATACGCCGGGCTGCTGCCAGAAGCGGCGCTCGGCGCCCCAGAAACAGCCCAAGCCAAATACCGCCTGTTGCAAGCCTGCCGGAAACGGCCCTTGCAACGCGTTGCCGTTAACGAAGTGTGCGCCGTCAACTTGCATGGCTTCGGCGCGCCCCGGCAAGGCTTGCTCGGCCGTGGGCAGTTCGAGTTTGTGGGCGAGAATTTGCGAGCGCAGAACCATGAGCTATTTCCTCAGTAGAAGCATGTGTGTCATAGACCGTTAATAGGCGGGCTTGTTACAGGGGGATCAACCGCGGTTAGGGTAGCGTTTCAGGCTTTCCAGCAGCTCGCGGCCGGGGATAGGCCGGTCGAACAGGTAGCCCTGGCCGATATCGCACCGATGGCGGCGCAGGAAGTTCAGCTGCGCAGCAGTTTCGATACCTTCAGCCACCACCTTGAGTTTCAGGTTGTGGGCCATGGCAATCACTGCGGAAGTGATTTCCATGTCGTCCTGGTTGTCGGGAATGTCCTTGATAAAGCTGCGATCAATTTTGATCACGTCGATGGGGAATTTCTTCAGGTAACTGAGTGAGGAATAGCCCGTGCCGAAATCGTCCATGGCCAAGGTCAGGCCCAGGCTTTTCAGGCTGTTGAGTTGTTGGCGCGTGTCGTCGGTGGCTTCCAGCAGCAGACTCTCGGTCAGCTCCAGCTCCAGCAGGGCCGGGTCGAGTTTCTCTTCACGCAGAATGGCGGCGATTTCCCTGACCAGATCGGGGTCAGAGAACTGTTTGGGCGACAGGTTGATGGCCATTTGCAGGGTCTTATAGCCGAGCTCGACCAGCTGCTTGTTCATGCGGCAGGCCTGGCGCGCCACCCACTTGCCAATGGGGATGATCAAGCCGGTTTCTTCCGCGACACCGATAAATTTGTCCGGGCTGATCATGCCTTTTTCCGGGTGGTGCCAGCGCAACAGCGCCTCCAGGCCCAGCAGCTTGCCGCTCTTCAGGCACAGCTTGGGCTGGTAGAACACTTCCAGCTCATTTTGCATCAGCGCACGGCGCAGGTTGCTCTCGACGAACAGCTTGTGGTGCGCCTCGGCATTCAGCACATCGGTAAACACCTGCAGCTGGTTCTTACCGTTGGCCTTGGCTTTGTGCAGGGCCAGGCCGCTGTGTTTCATCAGGGCCTGTGGGTCGTCACCGTGCTCGGGCGCGCAGGCCAGGCCGATGGAGCCGGTGACGCTGATCAGTTGGTTGTCGACGAACAGCGGCTTGTCCAGCGTGTTCAGCAGCTGCTGCGCGATCCGCTGACTATCGGCCGGGCTGGCGTCGAGTAGCACGGCAAACTCGTTGCTGGCAAAGCGTGCCAGCACGTTGCTGGGCGATAGGGTGTTGCGCAAGCGCCGCGCCAGACTGACCAGGAGTTTGTCGCCGGTCTGGTGGCCGAGGCTGTCGTTAATCCGTTTGAAGTTGTCGATGTCCACCAGCAGCAGGCTGATCGGTTTGCCGGGGTGCTCGCGGAAGTGGCTCTCCAGCGCGCGGATAAAGGCATAGCGATTGCCCAGGCCGGTGAGGTTGTCACGAAAGGCCAGGCGCTCGATGTGCTGCTGCGCCTGCTTGCTGGCCGTGACGTCTTCGTAGATGCCGATGTAATGGGTCAGGCTGCCGTCGTCGGCATACACCTTGGACAGCGACAATTGCCCCCAGTAGGGTTCGAGGTTCTTGCGCCGGCTCTTGAATTCGCCCTGCCAGCTGGTGTGTTCGGCCAGGCTGGTACGCGCGTCGAACAGCAGGTCGCTGAGGTTGTCGAGGGCGGGTATTTCAGACAGGCGGCGGCCTTGTACTTCGCTGGCGCTGTACAGGGTGATGGCGGTAAAGCTCGGGTTGACGTACTCCACCAAACCGTCGCGGTCGAGCAGAATAAACGCGCTGGAGCTTTGCTCGACCGCCCGCTGGAACAGGTGCAGGGCATTGGTTGCCGAGCGCCGTTGCTGGTTAACCAGTACCTGCGCGTACTGGTCAGCCAGGGCGCCGGCAAAGGCAATTTCATCGGCCTGCCAGGTGCGCGCCGGGCCGGTATGTTCCATGCACAATATGCCGACTACCTCGCCGGCGATGCGTATGCCCGCATCCAGTATCGCGGTAATGCCGTTCGGGCGCAGGTAGCTGTCGCCAAGTTCACGTGTTCGCGGGTCTTGCAGCGCATCGTGGGCGTCTAGGGCGCGGCCGCTTTGCAGCGCTTGCAGGTAGGTGGGGTAGGGGCTGACATCAAGGTCAGGCTGCGGGACGTGTTGAGCCGCTTCGCGCTGATACATGGCCACCGACTGAAGGATGTGGCCCTTGAGGTTCCAAATGCTGACGCGGTTTACTGCAAATACCTGGCAGGCACTTTTGCTGATCAGCTCAGCCGCCTCACGCAACGGTTCGCTGTCACCGTAGTGCTGGTGCGCGAGGGTGACGAGTAACTGTTGCTGGGCTTGTGTGCGGCGCTGCTGAGCCTGTAGCTCGACCTGGCTGCGCTGGTACAGGTCGAGTGTCTGTGGCGAGGCGGCGTTCGGCTCGGTCAGCACCAGCAGGTAGCCGCGGAGCATGTGCCGGCCGCGCTGCTTGAAGGCTTCGCCAACTTCCATCAGGTTCAGGCTGCCGCACGGGGTGTGCAGGCGGTACTGCGCGCTGTAATGCCGACGCTCGCCTAGCTGCTGTTGAATGCTGTCGTGCAGCTGGTAGCGAACCGTGGGCTCCATCAGGCTGGCGTACGGGGCGTCGAGAAGGGAGCAGAGCTCTTGAGCCGGCAGGCCGAACTGTTGTTCGCAGCCAGAATCGAGGTACAGCAGACTCCAGCTGGCTTCATTCAAGCGCTCGAAACGCAGTAAGCCAAGGCGCGAAGGCACTGGCAACTGTGTCACAACCTCGGCCGCTAAACGACTCGCGGCATCGGGATGGCTTTTCATTCGATGGCTGGCTTCCAGTATGCTGATTGAAGCGGCAATTGACTCACTTCATTTATAGCGTCGGGTAAGGGTGCATCATGCAATTGCGACTGACAAGAAAACTAGTATCCGCTGTGCTGTTGAGCACCTGCCTGGGCGTCTCGCCGGTATTTTCTGCTGAGCCAGGTGCCGGGTTGAGCAGCGCCGAACAGGGCAATTATCTGCTTGAGCTTAAGCGTTTGTACCTGACGCAAAATGAGCGCCAGGCGCTGTTGGCGCACTGCAACGATTTGCTGAAAACCTATGCCCTGCGCGCGGCGTATCAGGTCGGCCAGGCGCAGCGCGAAGATTTGCTGTATCAGCTGCGCTTGGGCGAGTCCGGCGAATTGCTGCTGCGTGAGGAAATCCGTGGCCAGCAGGGCACCGATCTTGCCGTGCGTAATCAGCGGGTGTCGGTGTTTGGCGTTGATCCATTTGTACGTTACGAATGCCCGAGTAGCGGCATCAGTTGTGTGCTGCACAACCCCAATGATGGTAGCCCGCTGCTGAGCATCGTGCGTGATCACCAAGGCGCAGCCGAGCTGGCCAAAGCTCTGAGCTTTCTGATCCGTAACCTGCAAAAGGGCTGAGCGTGGTGCATTCATCCGGGCTGCCGCTGAGCTAAAAAAAACCCCGCCAAACTGGGCGGGGCCGAGGATACGAGCGTGGCGGCTCGAAAGTTGATGCGTTACAGCAGCATGGTGCGGATGTCGCCCAGTACGTCACCCAGGCGCTTGGTGAAGCGCGCCGCTGCGGCGCCGTTGATTACCCGGTGGTCGTAGGACAGCGACAGCGGCAACATCAGCTTGGGTTGGAAGGCTTTGCCATCCCAGACCGGCTGGATGGTTGCTTTGCTCACGCCCAGAATCGCCACTTCCGGCGCGTTGACGATCGGCGTAAAGCCGGTGCCGCCAATGTGCCCGAGGCTGGAGATGGTGAAGCAGGCGCCCTGCATGTCATCAGCCGACAGCTTTTTGCTGCGCGCCTTCTCCGCCAAGGCGGCGGCTTCGGCAGCCAGCTGCAGCAGGCTCTTCTGATCGACGTTCTTGATTACCGGGACCAGCAGGCCATCCGGGGTGTCCACGGCGAAGCCGATGTGCACGTATTTCTTGCGGATGATCGCCTTGCCGCTCGGTGCCAGCGAGCTGTTGAAGTCCGGCAGTTCCTTGAGCAGGAAGGCGCAGGCCTTGAGCAGCAATGGCAGCACGGTGAGTTTCACCCCAGCCTTTTCCGCCACCGTTTTCTGCGCGACGCGGAAGGCTTCCAGCTCGGTGATATCAGCCGAATCGAACTGAGTCACGTGCGGCACGTTGAGCCAGCTGCGATGCAGGTTGTTGGCACCGACCTGCATCAGGCGGGTCATGGCCACTTCTTCGATTTCACCAAACTTGCTGAAGTCGATGGTCGGAATTGGCGGGATGCCGGCACCACCGGTTGCGCCGGCGGCCGGAGCTTCCTTGGTCTTCTGCATCATCGCCTTGACGTAGGCCTGTACATCCTCTTTGAGCACGCGGCCTTTTGGCCCGCTACCCGCTACAGCCGCCAGCTCGACACCAAACTCGCGAGCGAGCAGGCGTACGGCCGGGCCAGCATGCACCTTGGCGCCGTCGCGCTTAGGCATGGCCGCAACATTGGCCGCTGCCGCCGAAAGCGAGGCAATCGCGCTGACTTCTGCGGCAATCGCGGGGTTGGCCCCCGCCGGTACTTTATGCACAGCGCTGGCGGCGGCAGGGGCGGCCGCTGCTGCGGTCGGTGCTGCTGCCGGAACAGGTGCAGCGCCTGCGACTTTCAGCTTGAGGATCAGGTCGCCGGTGCCAACATCGGCATCCAGTTGCACGGCGATGCTTTCCACCACGCCGGCAGCCGGCGAAGGGATTTCCATGCTCGCCTTGTCTGACTCCAGGGTGATCAGCGACTGGTCGACTTCGACCGTATCACCGACCTTGACCAGCACTTCGATAACCTTGGCTTTAGCGTCCGAGCCGATGTCTGGCACGTGGATATCTTCCACGCTGCTGCTAGCTGGAGCTGCTGCGGCAGGCGCAGGCGCAGCTTCTGCTGCAGGTGCAGCAGCGGCTTTTGGCACTTCGCTTGGCGCGGCAGCCGCGGGCTCGGCGGCTGCCGCCCCTTCGACTTCCAGCTCGAGCAGCTCGTCGCCTTCTTTCAGGCGATCACCGAGCTTCACTTTCAGGCTTTTCACCACACCGGCTTTCGGCGCGGGAATTTCCATGCTGGCCTTGTCCGACTCGAGGGTCAGCACGCTTTGATCAGCCTCGATGCGATCGCCAACCTTGACGAACAGCTCGATCACTTCACCCTCACCGCCACCGATGTCGGGTACGCGAATCAATTCACTCATCGTTTCGCTCCTTAGCAGTCCAGTGGGTTGGGTTTTTCCGCGTCGATGCCGAACTTGACGATGGCCTCGGCCACCACCTTGGGTTCGATATCACCACGGTCGGCGAGGGCTTCCAGAGCAGCCAGCACAACCCAGTTGCGGTCCACTTCGAAGAAGTGGCGCAGCTTCTTGCGGCTGTCGCTGCGGCCGAAGCCGTCGGTGCCGAGGACCTGGAAGTCCGTGCTCGGTACCCACTGGCGAATCTGTTCGGCGAACAGCTACATGTAGTCGGTAGAGGCAATCACCGGGCCCTTGCGACCGCCCAGGCACTCTTCGACGTAGCTCAGCTTGGGCTTCTGGCCCGGGTGCAGACGGTTGCTGCGCTCCACGGCCAGGCCGTCGCGGCGCAGTTCGTTGAAGCTGGTGACGCTCCAGACGTCTGCGCCGACGTTGAACTCGTCACGCAGGATCTTCGCCGCCTCGCGTACTTCACGCAGGATGGTGCCGGAACCTAGGAGCTGCACGTGATGCGCGGCTTCCTTCTTGTCCTCTTCGAGCAGGTACATGCCCTTGATGATGCCTTCCTCGACACCGGCCGGCATGGCTGGCTGCTGGTAGGACTCGTTCATCACGGTGATGTAGTAGAAGACGTCCTGCTGCAGCTCGGTCATCTTCTTCATGCCGTCCTGAATGATCACCGCCAGCTCGTAGCCGTAGGTCGGATCATAGGTGCGGCAGTTAGGGATGGTCGCTGCCAGGATGTGGCTGTGGCCGTCCTCGTGCTGCAGGCCTTCACCGTTCAGCGTGGTGCGCCCGGCAGTACCGCCGATCAGGAAACCACGGGTACGGCTGTCGCCAGCGGCCCAGGCCAGGTCACCAATACGCTGGAAACCGAACATTGAGTAGAAGATGTAGAACGGCAGCATCGGCTGGTTATGACAGCTGTACGAGGTGCCGGCTGCAATAAACGAACTCATGGCGCCGGCTTCGTTGATGCCTTCTTCGAGGATCTGGCCCTTCTTGTCCTCGCGGTAGAACATCACCTGGTCTTTATCCACCGGCTCGTAGAGCTGACCGACGGAGGAGTAGATGCCCAACTGACGGAACATGCCTTCCATACCGAAGGTACGGGCTTCGTCCGGGATGATCGGGACGATGCGCGAGCCGATGTCCTTGTCCTTGACCAGCTGCGCGAGAATGCGCACGAAGGCCATGGTGGTGGAGATTTCACGGTCGCCCGAGCCATCGAGAATGGCTTTGAGGGTTTCCAGTGGCGGCGTCGGGATGCTGAAGCTCTTGGCGCGGCGCTGCGGCACGACGCCACCGAGGGCGGCGCGGCGCTCGCTCAGGTAGCGCGCTTCGGCGCTGCCTTCTTCCGGCTTGATGAACGGCAGGTTTTCCAGCTCGTCATCTTTGACTGGGATGTCGAAACGGTCGCGGAACTGCCGCAGGCTCTCGACATCGACCTTCTTGGTGTTGTGCGCGGTGTTCTTCGCTTCGCCGGCACCGGTGCCATAGCCCTTAACGGTTTTGGCCAGAATCACGGTCGGCTGGTCTTTGTGGTTCACCGCCTGGTGGTACGCCGCATACATCTTGTACGGGTCGTGGCCGCCACGGTTGAGCTTCCAGATCTCGTCGTCGGACAGATCGGCCACCATCGCCTTGAGTTCTGGCGAGTTGAAGAAGTGCTCACGGACGAACGCGCCGTCCTTGGCCTTGTAGTTCTGGTATTCGCCGTCGATAACTTCGTCCATCCGGCGCTGCAGGATGCCGTCGACGT
>JAWWDH010000011.1:0-21249 GCA_033720015.1 Pseudomonas sp. | reverse complement strand
ACTTAAGAGTGAACAAGTCGGAACTGATCGATGCCATCGCTGCATCTGCTGATATCCCAAAAGCTGTTGCCGGCCGTGCGCTGGACGCAGTTATTGAATCCGTTACTGGCGCTCTGAAGGCTGGTGATTCTGTAGTACTGGTTGGTTTCGGTACTTTCGCTGTTAAAGAGCGTGCTGCTCGCACTGGCCGCAACCCACAGACTGGTAACCCGATCAGCATCGCTGCTGCCAAGATTCCAGGTTTCAAAGCCGGTAAAGCTCTGAAAGACGCTGTCAACTAAGCCTCTTTCGGTTTTGCCCAGCAGATCAGTTGAGTGACTGATCTGAGCGGGGTGGAATGTTCAGTCAGCCTTATCCGGCTGGACACAACGAATGTGTTGCTTGAGTTCGATCCGCTTCGCAAGTTATGAGAAGGCGCATCCACTGATGCGCCTTTCTTCTATCCGGATTTTACCCACACTGCACGGCTGCTATTTTGTGCAGTCGTTCTGGGGGACGCATGCTGCAAAATATCAGGGACAATTCACAAGGTTGGATTGCCAAAACCATCATCGGCATCATTGTCGCGCTGCTTGCGCTAACGGGGGTTGATGCCATTTTCACCAGCACCAGTAACAGCCAGAATGCGGCTGAGGTGAATGGTGAGAAAATCACTTCTGCGGAACTCAGCCAGGCTGTTGAGATGCAGCGTCGGCAGTTGTTGCAGCAGTTGGGGCGCGACTTCGATGCCTCCCTGCTGGATGAGAAACTGCTGCGTGAAGCGGCTCTGAATGGTCTGGTCGAGCGCACCCTGTTGCTCGATAGCGCCAAAGACGCCAAGTTCGCATTTTCGCAACAAGCGCTGGATCAGTTGATCCTAAAAACGCCCGAGTTTCTGGTCGATGGTCAGTTCAGCGCTGAGCGTTTCGATCAGGTGATCCGTCAGTTGGGTTATAGCCGTTTGCAATTCCGCCAGATGCTTGAGCAGGAAATGTTGATCGGTCAGTTGCGCGCGGGTCTGGCCAATAGCGGCTTTGTCACTGATGCCCAGGTGCAAGCCTTTGCCGCATTGGAAAAACAAACCCGTGATTTCGCCACACTGACTCTCAAAGCTGACCTTGATGCGGTGACGCTTAGCGATGACGACATCAAGGCCTACTACGACGCTCAAGCCAGTGAGTTCATGAGCCCTGAACAGGTGGTCTTGGAATACGTCGAGCTGAAAAAAGATGCGTTCTTTGACCAAGTCGAAGTCAGTGATGAAGCGCTGCAAAGTGCTTATCAAAGTGAAATCGCCAACCTCGCCGAACAGCGCCGTGCTGCGCATATTTTGCTTGAAGTGAACGATGCTCTAAATGACGAGCAAGCCCAAGCCAAGCTGGTCGAGGTGCAGAAGCGTTTGCAGCAGGGCGAGGACTTTGCCGCCTTAGCCAAAGAGCTCTCCGATGACCCAGGCTCGGCAAGCGAAGGTGGGGATCTCGGTTTTGCTGGTCCGGGCGTGTATGACCCTGCCTTTGAAGAGGCGTTGTATGCGCTCAGCGAGAATGCCGTATCGGCTCCGGTACGTAGCGAGTTTGGCTGGCACCTGATCAAGCTGCTGGGCGTTCAGTCGCCTGAAGTGCCGAGCTTCGCCAGTCTGGAAGAGAAACTGCAGCGCGATCTGAAGGCGCGCCAGGTTGAGCAGCGCTTTGTCGAAGTCTCCAAAGACCTTGAAGATGCGGCGTTTGAATCTTCGGACCTGGCTCAGCCTGCTCAGGAGCTTGGCCTTGAGGTCAAGACCACTGAGGCGTTCGGTCGTCAAGGTGGCAGCGAAGGGCTGACGGCTAACCGTCAGGTGATTCAGGCGGCGTTCAGCGCCGAAGTGCTGGAAGACGGCAGCAACAGCAGTGTGATTGAGCTCGATCCGAACACTGTTGTGGTGGTGCGCGTCAAAGAGCACAACAAGCCTGAGCAACTGCCGCTAGAGCAGGTTGCCGCGAGCATTCGCGACCAACTGACTAAGGTGCGTGCCAGCGAAGCGGTCAAAGCCAAAGCTGAAGAGCAACTGGCGGCTTTGCGTGAAGGCAAAACGCCGGTTACCCAAGCGGACGCTCAGCAAGGGTGGACAGTTGTTGAAGCCGCAACGCGTAGTCAGGAAGGCATTGAGCCGGTCGTGCTGCAGGCGCTGTTCCGTATGCCCAAGCCTGAAGCTGCCGACAAGCCAACCTTTGCCGGCATTAGCCTGAGCAACGGTGATTTCGTGATCATTCGGCTTAATGGTGTGAGCCAGCCGCAGCAAGCTCTGTCGGATGAAGACAAGGCGATGTACAGCCGCTTCCTGGCTTCACGCGAAGGGCAGCAGGACTTCGCGGCATTCCGTAAGCAGCTGGAAGAAAAAGCGGACATCGAACGGTTCTAATCCGTTCGCCGTATACCAAAAGGCCGCTCAATTGAGCGGCCTTTTTGTTGCTGCCAACTACGCGATTATTCTTCCATCGCGCCCATGGCGGTGGTGTTGAAGCCGCCATCGACATACATGATTTCACCGCTCACGCCCGAGGCCAGGTCCGAGCAGAGGAACGCACCGGCGTTGCCGACTTCATCGATGGTGACGTTGCGGCGCAGCGGGGTCTGCTTCTCGTTCGCCGCGAGCATCTTGCGGAAGCTCTTGATCCCGGAGGCCGCCAAAGTGCGGATAGGACCGGCCGAGATGGCGTTGACGCGGGTGCCTTCTGGACCGAGGCTGCCTGCCAGGTAGCGTACGCCGGCTTCCAGGCTGGCTTTGGCCATGCCCATGACGTTGTAGTTGGGCATGGTGCGCTCGGCACCCAGGTAGGAGAGGGTGAGCAGGCTGCCGTTGCGGCCTTTCATCATCTCGCGCCCGGCTTTGGCCAGGGCGACGAAGCTGTAGGCGCTGATGTCGTGAGCGATGCGGAAGCCTTCGCGGGTGGTGACGTCAGTAAAGTCGCCGTCCAGTTGGTCGCCAGGTGCAAAGCCGACGGAGTGAACGATGCAATCCAAACCGTCCCACTTCTTGCTCAGTGCTGCAAATACCGAGGCGATTTCTTCGTCATTAGCCACATCGCACGGGAAGCACAGATCAGCGTTTGAGCCCCAGTCAGCAGCAAAGCCTTCAACCCGACCCTTGAGCTTTTCGTTCTGGTAGGTGAAAGCCAGTTCGGCGCCTTCACGGTGCATGGCTGCCGCGATGCCGGAGGCGATGGACAGTTTGCTGGCGACGCCAACGATCAGTACGCGCTTGCCGCTTAGAAAACCCATGGATGCGATTCCTCTTCCTGTCTTCAGAATTAATCAGCTGGGACCATAAAGGCCGCTTCCAGCAATTGCTGTGTATAGATGTTCTGTGGCGCGGCAAAGACACGTTCCGCCGGACCTTGCTCGACTACTTTGCCCTGTTTGACCACCATCACTTGATGGCTCAGGGCTTTCACCACGGCCAGGTCGTGGCTGATAAACAGATACGTCAGGTTGTATTTGGCCTGCAGCGAGCGTAGCAGTTCGACTACCTGGCGTTGCACAGTACGGTCGAGTGCCGAGGTCGGTTCGTCCAGCAGAATCAGTGCGGGTTTGAGTACCAGAGCGCGGGCAATGGCAATGCGCTGGCGCTGACCGCCGGAGAACTCATGCGGATAGCGATGGCGGGTGTCTGGGTCAAGATCGACTTCAACCAAGGCATCTATAATCGCCTGCTCCTGTTCGGCGGCAGTGCCCATGCAGTGAATCTGCAAGCCTTCGCCGACAATCTGGCTGACTGACATGCGTGGGCTGAGGCTGCCAAACGGGTCCTGAAAGACCACCTGCATTTGTCGCCGTAGCGGCCGGACCTGCTCTTGCGAGAGCTGATCAATAGCCTGCCCCTGGAAGCGAATATCACCCTGACTGCCAAGCAGGCGCAAAATCGCCAAACCGAGGGTGGACTTGCCTGAGCCGCTTTCACCGACGATGCCCAGGGTATGCCCCTGCGGCACGCTGAAGTTGATGCCATCCACCGCTTTGACGTGATCGACGGTACGGCGCAGCAGGCCTTTTTTAATCGGGAACCACACGCGCAGGTTGTCGACTTCCAGCATCGGCTTACCGGGTGGATGCTCGACCGGGCCGCCGGAAGGTTCGGCGCCCAGCAGTTCACGGGTGTAGGGGTGTTGCGGGGCGTTAAACAGCGTCTCGCAAACGGCCTCCTCAACGATATGCCCGTGCTGCATGACGCAGACCCGGTGGGCAATGCGTCGCACCAGGTTGAGGTCGTGGCTGATCAACAGGATCGCCATGCCCAAACGCGCTTGCAGGTCCTTGAGCAGTTCGAGAATCTTCAGCTGTACGGTGACGTCCAGCGCAGTCGTCGGTTCGTCTGCGATCAGCAGTTCCGGCTCGTTGGCCAGCGCCATGGCGATCACCACGCGCTGACGTTGGCCGCCCGAAAGCTCATGCGGATAAGCCTTGAGGCGTTTGTGCGGTTCGGGAATGCCAACCAGCTCCAGCAACTCGAGGGTGCGCGCCGTGGCGGCCTTGCCGCGTAGCCCCTTGTGCAGGGCGAGAACTTCGTTGATCTGCTTTTCGATGCTGTGCAGCGGGTTGAGCGAGGTCATGGGCTCCTGAAAAACCATGGCGATGCGATTACCGCGAATGCCGCGCAGTTTGTTTTCGTTCAGCTTGAGCAAGTCCTGCCCGGCATAGTGAATGCTGCCGCTCGGATGCTGGGCCAGCGGGTAGGGCAGCAGGCGTAGGATGGAGTGCGCTGTCACCGATTTACCGGAGCCGCTTTCGCCAACCAGCGCTAGGGTTTCACCGCGTTTGATGTCGAAGCTGACGCCTTCTAGTACCCGTTGTTTACGGCTGCCGGTGACGAATTCGACAGCCAGGTCACGGACTTCGATGAGGGGGGAGTCGGTCATGTTATTTCCTCGGATCGAAGGCATCACGGGATGCTTCGCCGATAAATACCAGCAGGCTAAGCATCAAGGCGAGCACGGCAAAGGCGCTGATGCCCAGCCACGGTGCTTGCAGGTTGGACTTGCCCTGGGCCACCAGTTCACCCAGCGACGGTGCGCCAGGCGGTAGACCAAAGCCGAGGAAGTCCAGTGCAGTGAGGGTGCCGATTGCGCCGGTGAGGATGAACGGCATAAAGGTCATGGTCGAGATCATCGCGTTGGGCAGGATGTGGCGGAACATGATCGCGCCGTTCTGCATGCCCAGCGCGCGCGCGGCCCGAACATATTCCAGGTTGCGTCCACGCAGGAACTCGGCGCGCACCACATCCACCAGGCTCATCCAGGAGAACAGCAGCATGATGCCGAGCAGCCACCAGAAGTTTGGCTGCACGAAGCTGGCCAGGATGATCAGCAGGTAGAGCACCGGTAACCCTGACCAGACCTCGAGAAAGCGCTGGCCCACCAAGTCGACCCAGCCGCCGTAGAAGCCTTGCAACGCGCCAGCAAATACGCCGATCAGCGAGCTGGCCAGCGTCAGGATCAAGGCAAATAACACGGAAATGCGAAAGCCGTAGATCACCCGCACCAGTACATCACGCCCCTGGTCATCGGTGCCCAGCCAATTCTCTGTTGAGGGTGGGGCTGGCGCGGGCACTTGCAGGTCGTAATTGATGCTTGAGTAGCTGTAGCGGATGAGCGGCCAGATCATCCAGCCGTCCTTCTCCTTGATCAGCTCCTGGATATACGGGCTCTTGTAGTTGGCCTGCAGTGGGAATTCACCACCGAAAGTGGTTTCCGGGTAGCGCTTAAATACCGGGAAATACAGTTCGCTGTCGTAGCTCACCACCAGCGGCTTGTCGTTGGCGATCAGTTCGGCACCCAGGGTGAGGAAAAACAATACGAGGAAAATCCACAGCGACCACCAGCCGCGTTTGTGCGCCTTGAACAGCTGGAAGCGTCGTTGATTGATCGGAGAAAGTGTCATCTCAACCCTCCCGGCTTTCGAAATCGATGCGCGGATCGACCAGGGTGTAGGTAATGTCGCCGATCAATTTCACCACCAAGCCCAGCAGCGTGAAGATAAACAGAGTGCCGAATACCACCGGATAGTCACGGTTGATGGCGGCCTCGAAGCTCATCAGGCCCAGGCCGTCGAGGGAGAAAATCACCTCGATGAGCAAGGAGCCGGTAAAGAAAATACCGATAAAGGCCGCCGGAAAGCCGGCGATGATGATCAGCATGGCGTTACGAAACACATGGCCGTAGAGCACGCGGTTGTTGCTCAAGCCCTTGGCCCGGGCAGTGACCACATATTGCTTGTTGATCTCATCGAGAAAGCTGTTTTTGGTCAGCAGCGTTAGGGTGGCGAAGTTGCCGATTACCAGGGCCGTGACGGGCAGGGCGAGGTGCCAGAAGTAGTCGAGCAGCTTGCCGCTAAAGCTCAGTTCATCGAAGTTGTTCGAGGTCAGGCCGCGCAGTGGGAACAAATCCCAGTAACTGCCGCCGGCAAACAGCACGATGAGCAGGATGGCGAACAAAAACGCCGGGATGGCGTAGCCAACGATGATCATCGAACTGGTCCAGACATCGAAAGCACTGCCATGACGGGTGGCCTTGGCGATACCCAGCGGGATCGACACCAGGTACATGATCAGGGTGCTCCACAGGCCCAGGGATATCGACACCGGCATCTTCTCGATGATCAGGTCGATGACCTCGGCATCGCGAAAGAAGCTGGAGCCAAAGTCCAGTTGTGCGTAGCTCTTGAGCATCAGCCAGAAGCGCTTGGGGGCCGATTTATCGAAGCCGTACATACGCTCGATTTCAGCTACCAGATCGGGGTCCAGGCCCTGAGCACCGCGATAATTGGAACCCGCCACTGCAACTTCGGCACCGCCGCCAGCAATGCGGCTGGTCGCGCCATCGAAGCCTTCCAGCTTGGCAATCATCTGCTCGACCGGGCCGCCGGGGGCGGCCTGGATGATGACGAAGTTGATCAGCAAAATACCGAACAGGGTGGGGATGATCAGTAAGAGGCGACGGAAGATATACGCCAGCATCTTATTGCTCCGTGCTCAAAGGAGCGGTAGCAGCCGCCGCTTCGGGTGATTGCTCGCGAGCCCACCAGGTGTGCAGGCCAATATCGTACTGCGGCGTCACTTTGGGGTGCTCAAAGCGGTTCCAGTAGGCCACGCGCCAGGTTTTGATATGCCAGTTGGGCACCACGTAATGGCCCCACAACAGCACGCGATCGAGAGCGCGGGTGTGGCTGATCAGGCTTTGCCGGGAGTCGGCATTGATCAAACCCTCAACCAGGCTGTCCACGGCAGGGTCTTTGAGGCCGATAAAGTTGCGGCTGCCGGGGTTGTCGGCGCTGCTGGAGTGCCAGTATTCGCGCTGCTCGTTACCGGGTGAGTTGGACTGGCCAAAGCCGCCGACGATCAGGTCGTAATCGCGCGAGCGCAGGCGATTGATGTACTGCGATACGTCAACGCGGCGAATCACCAGTTCGATGCCGAGGTCGGCCAGGTTGCGTTTGAACGGCAGCAATACGCGTTCGAATTCGGTTTGTGCCAAGAGAAACTCGAAGCTCACCGGCTTACCGGTGCTGTCGAGCATCTGGTCGCCATCGATCCGCCAGCCGGCTTCCTGCAATAGTTGGTAGGCGCGGCGTTGCTGCTCGCGAATGATCCCGCTGCCGTCGGTGACCGAAGGCTGGTATTCGTCGCTGAACACCTGTGGCGGTACTTGTTCGCGCAAAGGTTCAAGCAGCTTCAGTTCGTCAGCAGAGGGCAAGCTGACTGAGGCCAGTTCAGAATTGTCGAAGTAGCTGCGGGTGCGGGTATACGCGCCGTTGAACAGCTGGCGGTTGGTCCACTCGTAATCAAACAGCAGCCCCAAGGCTTCACGCACGCGGCGGTCGCTGAACAACGGGCGGCGCGTGTTGAAAATAAACCCCTGCATGCCGGTGGGGTTGTGATTGGTGATTTCTTCCTTGATCAGTTGGCCGTTGACGACGGCCTCGGTGTTGTAGGCGGTGGCCCAGTTCTTCGCGCTGGTTTCCAGCCAGTAGTCGAACTGACCGGCCTTGAGCGCTTCCAGGGCTACGGTGTTGTCGCGGTAGTAGTCGGTTTGCAGGCTGTCGAAATTGTAGAAGCCGCGGTTAACCGGCAAGTCTTTACCCCACCAGTTTTTGACCCGTTCGTAGCGTATCGAGCGTCCGGCCTGGACGTCGGCCACTTTATAAGGTCCGCTGCCCAGGGGAATATCCAGATTGCCTTTACTGAAGTCGCGTTCGGCCCACCAGTGCTTCGGCAGCACCGGTAGCTGGCCGACGATCAGCGGCAGTTCACGATTGCCAGCATGCTTGAATACGAAGCGAACGCGCAGGGGGCTTTCGACCTCGACCTTTTCAACATCCGCGTAATAGCCGCGGTACATCGGCGCGCCTTGGCTCATTAGGGTGTCGAAGGTGAACTTAACGTCCTCGGCCGTCACCGGCTGGCCGTCATGAAAGCGTGCTTCGGGGCGAAGATAGAAGCGCACCCAGGCATTGTCCGGGGCTTTCTCGATTTTCTCGGCGAGCAGGCCGTACTCGGTAAAGGGTTCATCCAGGCCATGGCGCGTCAGGGTGTCGTAGATCATGCCGATATCGTCGGCAGCCACACCCTTATTGATAAAGGGATTGAGGCTGTCAAAACTGCCAAAGCCTGCTTGGCGCAAGGTGCCGCCCTTGGGGGCATCGGGGTTGGCGTAGTCGAAGTGGGTGAAGTTGGCCGGGTATTTGGGCGGCTCGTCATACAGGGTTTGCGCATGCTTAGGGCCGGCCAAGGCCAGGCCGGCAGCGCCAAGCAGGGCAATACTGCTGAAGTGGATGAGCAGGGTGCGCAATGCACGGGTCATTCAGCGTTCTCCATGGATTTTAGCCACCAGGTACGCAGGCCCAGGGTGTAGGGCGGCGTGGCGACGAAGGCAAATCGGTTACGGTAAGCCAGACGGTGGTAGTCGATATACCAATTCGGGATGGTGTAATGCTGCCATAACAGCACCCGATCAAGCGCGCGGGTGGCTGCGACCTGTGCGGTTCGGGTCTGCGCCGCCAGCACCTTCTCAATCATTGCGTCGACCACTGGGTGATTAATCCCGGCGTAGTTTCTGCCACCCTTGACGTTGACCTGGGAGGAGTGGAAGTACTGTGACTGTTCAAGGCCGGGGCTGAGAGTTTGCGGCAGGGTGAGCAGGATCATGTCGAAGTCGTATTGGTCGAGACGCTGCTTGTACTGGGCGCGGTCAACGGTGCGCAGGCTGGCCTGAATGCCAATGCTCGCGAGGTTTTCGGTAAAGGATTGGAGAATCCGTTCAAGGTTCGGGTTGACCAGCAGTATTTCCAGGCTAAGGGGTTGGCCTTGGCGATTGAGCAGGCGTTGGCCAGAAGGCTTCCAGCCGGCATCGGCCAATAGACCGAGCGCACGGCGCAAGGTTTCCCGCGGGATCCCCCGGCCATCGGTCTGCGGCATGATGAACGGCTCACGGAACAGGCGCGCCTGTAATTGTTTGCGATGGGGCGACAGCAGCAGCCATTCCGCACCCTCTGGTTTGCCTTTGGCCGAGAACTCACTGTTGGGGTAGTAACTTTTAGCCCGGGTGTAGGAGCTGTTGAACAAGGCGCGGTTGGCCCATTCGAAATCGAACATCAGGCCGAGGGCTTCACGGACTTTGCGGTCGGCGAACGTTGCGCGCCGGGTGTTCATGAACAACGCCTGGGTCTGCGTAGGAATCTGGTGCGGGATTTCGGCGCGAATCACTTCGCCACGACTCAGCGCCGGGAAGCGGTAGCCATTGGCCCAGTTCTTCGCCTGTTGCTCGATATAGATATCGAATTCGCCAGCTTTAAATGCTTCAAATGCCACATGGCTGTCGCGGTAGAACTCCACGTCGACCCGGTCGAAGTTGTACTTGCCACGGTTGACCGGCAGTTTGGCGCCCCACCAATCCTTGATCCGCTCAAATCTTAGGCTGCGCCCAGGGCTGACCTGGGTGATGCGATAGGGTCCGCTGCCCAGCGGTGGCTCGTAGGTGGTGGCCTTGAAGTCGCGGTCTTTCCAATAGTGCTGCGGCAGCACTGGCAGCTCGCCTAGGCGCAGAATCAACAACGAACTGCCGGCACGTTTGAGGACAAAACGGATGCTGTGGCGATTGAGGATATCCACCCGCTGCACTTCTTGCAGGTTACTGCGGTACTGCGGATGGCCTTGCTTGAGCAGCAAGCGATAAGAAAAAGCGACGTCGTAGGCGGTAATCGGCTTACCGTCATGAAAGCGCGCCTCGGGGCGTAGGTTGAACACCACCCAGCTGCGATCATCGCTGTACTCCACCGATTCGGCAATTAAGCCGTAACTGGAGGCTGGCTCATCGCCTGAAGGATCATAAGAACCCGTCCCAACCATCAGTGGCGCGGTGAGTTCATTGACCCCGTACTGCAGAAAATTAGCGGTGCTGATCGGGCTGCTGCCCTTGAAGGTGTAAGGATTGAGCGTGTCGAAGGTGCCGTTGGCCATCATCCGCAGGGTGCCACCCTTGGGGGCTTCCGGGTTGACCCAGGCAAAATGGGTGAAGCTGGCAGGGTACTTCAGCTCGCCAAACTGGGCGTAGCCGTGACTTTTATACAGGGTGGCCCAGGCGGACGAACTGATGGCCAGGCAGAGAAACAGCGAGAGGAGGGGACGTATCAAGTGAAATATCCGATCCGTGGCGTCTTGGGGGCTGCTGGTCAGGCACATTAACAGCTTGTATCGACTGGAAAAAGGGTAGGCTCGCGCTAAGCCGTAGTGGCACATTAACAATAATGAAACGACGCACAACGAGGGCACTGTTTTGGCTACAAAATGCCATGGTCTGCAGTCATGGATTGATCGCTTTAACCAAGCCGAATTACCGGCCCTGGCCACGGTCGTGCAGGACCTGCACCGCCTGACACTGGGCGATAAATCATCGGTTCAGCAGTTGGCGGATGTTTTGTTGCGTGATGCTGCGCTGACCGCCAAGGTCCTGCGTATCGGCAATAGTGTGTATTACAACCCTTCCCAGGAAACCATTCGCACCATCTCCCGTGCCATTGTGCTGATCGGTTTCGATAACGTGCGGCAAATCGGCCTGTCGGTCAGCTTGATTGATGGTTTGCTGGCGCGCAGTTCACGCGATCAGCTTGCCGAGTTGCTGGCCCGCTCGTTCCACGCGGCCGTGCAGGCGCGCAATATCGCCGGCTATTTACTGACTAAAAACGACGAGGAAGTGTTTATCGCCGCGTTGTTGCATAACGTCGGTGAGTTGGCGTTCTGGGGCTGCGCGGGCGATGTCGCCGATGAATTAGCCAGCGCTTTGGCTCAGCCTGGGGCGGAAGCCGATGAGGTGGTGATGCAGGTGCTCGGCACCAGCTTTCGCCAATTGAGCCTGGCGCTGGTGAAAAGCTGGAACCTGGGCGACACCGTGAGTCTGGCGCATCAGTCCACCAGCCAGAATGATCCAGCGGTCAAAGCTGTGACCCTGGGGGCGAAGATCAGTCAGGCGGCATTGGATGGTTGGGATACGCCGGCCATGGAGGCATTGGTCGGGCAGTTGGCCAGTCTTATTGGAGTCACGCCAGAGGAAGCCATGCAGCAAGTGCTGGCCAGTGCCGAGGAAACGGTGAAGATGGCCGCGACTTTTGGCGCCAGCCGGCTGTGCAAGCTGATCCCCAATACCGACCCGGAACAGATTCGCCTGCAGCGTGAGCAGCGCAAGGCGCAGTTGTTGCAGCCCAACTTACTGGTGTTGCAGCAAGCCCTGCAGGATCTCGGGCTGATGCTTTCGCGGCGTGCCGACCTTGCTTTGGTGCTCGACACCCTGTTCAAGGGGCTGCATCAGGGGGCGGGGTTGGAGCGCGTCATGCTGGTGGTGCTGGCCGACGGACAAAGCTGCTTGCGCGCCAAACGGGTGATTGGCGAGGGCACGGAAAGCTGGACGAATGATTTTGTCTTGCCCGTTTCCCAGCGTGAGCAGCCACATATATTCAGTTATGCACTGCGCAATAAAGAGGCGCTATGGATGGGGGTGCCAGCCAGTTACAACCTTAATGAACTGGTCACTCAGCCGATTCGTCAGCGTCTGGGCCAAGGCATGTTTTTTGTTGCGCCGCTGTTGGCCGGCACCCGGGAAATTGGCCTGTTGTATGCCGATTGCCGGGTCTCCGGGCGGGCGTTGAAGCATGAGCAGTTTGTCGCCTTTCAGCGGTTTAGCCAGCTGACGGGGCGTTGCCTGGAGGCGATGAGCAGGAAGGCCTGATCAGTTGGCGCTGTACAGGGTCAGGGTCTGCCCAGGCTTGAGTGCTCTGCCGGCCTTGGGGTTCCAGTTCTGCAGTTTCTTCATCGGTACCTTGAGACGCTTGGCGATTAGGTACAGCGAATCACCCTGGCGCACCTTGTAATAGGTTGCACTCTGGCGGGTTGTGCCGGGTTTGCCTGCGTGCAAGGTCAGTACCTGGCCGGCCCGCAGGTTATTGCCCGCTAACTTGTTCCAGCGCCGTACGTCGTTGATCGCGACCTTGTGGCTCTTGGCAATCTGCCAGAGGCTGTCGCCGTTTTTTACCCGATAGGTGCGGCTTTGGGTGCGCTGCGCCGTGGTGAGTGGGTGCAGGGGCTCACGCGCGATGGCCCCGGGCTGTGCGGGAATGCTGAGCATTTGGCCAGCGCGCAAGTGATTGCCGGAAAGCTTATTGATGTCCTTAAGCGCGCTCACGGTCAGCTGATGCCGATTGGCAATGCTGTGCAGGCTGTCGCCTGAGCGTACGCGGTACTGCTGCCAGTCCACCCGGTCTTGGGGCTTCATCCGCGACAGGTTAGCGGTTAGCAGTTCAGCTTTGTCGGTCGGCACCAGCAGGTGCTGCGGACCGTCCAGGGTTATGCCTTTCTTGAACGCCGGATTGAGCAGGTACAGCTCATCTTCATCCAGGTCGGCCATGGCGGCGACACGGGCGAGATTCATGTGCTGCTTGAATACGATCTTCTCGAAATACGGTTCGTTGGCTATCGGGTCGAGGCTGACGCCATAGGCTTGCGGTGTCATCACCACTTGCGAGATTGCCAGCAGCTTGGGTACATAGTTCTGCGTTTCAGCTGGCAGCGAGAGGTTCCAGTAGTCGGTCGGCAGGCCAAGTTTCTGGTTACGCTCAATCGCCCGGCTTACTCGGCCTTCCCCTGCGTTGTAAGCCGCCAGGGCGAGTAGCCAGTCACCGTTGAACATTTCTTTGAGGCGCGACAGGTAATTGAGCGCGGCGTCGGTCGAGGCCAGCACATCGCGGCGGCCGTCGTACCAGTTGGTCTGGCGCAGGTTGAAATGGCGCCCTGTGGAGGGGATGAACTGCCAGAGCCCAACTGCATGCGCGTGCGAGTAGGCTAGGGGGTTGTACGAGCTTTCAATCATCGGCAGCAGGGCTAATTCCATCGGCATATTGCGCTGTTCCAAGCGCTCAACGATGAAATGGATATAAGGGCTGCTGCGCTCGCCGGATTTTTCAATAAAGGATGGGTTGCTGACGAACCACAGCCGCTGCTGTTCGATGCGAGGGTTGAGGGTGATGGTGTCTTGCAGTTGATAGCCGTTGCGCACCCGCTCCCAGATGTCTGTAGGCTCTTCAGGAGCCTCCGTCACGCTGTCGTCTAGCCACTCTGGTTCCTGCTCAAGGGCGACCTTGGGCGTGCGTTCGTGGCGCTGCTGATTTGTGCTCTGACAACCTGCCACAGTTATGCATATGATCACCAGAAGCGCCTGCGCGCTGCGTGCTAATGCCTTTAAATTCAAGGTCTTGCGTGGTGATAAAAGCATTGGCGGCGATGTACTTCCCGGCGAAAAGGTCGGGCGATTCTAGAAACGAGTCAGCCATTGGTCAAGTTTTAACCAGTTTTTTGTGTGGTCGTCGAGGTTTAGAAACTATCTTTCCAAGCGCGCAAGGCGGCGAAAACCTGAGCCGGTGAACGCTCGGCGGGGCCTTCGCGCTCGGCGATGCAGGCGTTGACCGAAGGCTGTGCACTGCGCAGAAAAGGGTTGGTCGCGCGCTCCAGGCCGATTGATGACGGCAGGCTGATTTGCCCTACTTCACGCCATTGGCTGACCTGCGCCAGGCGTTGTCTGATCTCGGGGTTATTAGGTTCAACTGCCACGGCGAAGCGCAGATTGCTCAGGGTGTACTCATGGGTACAGAACACTTGGGTCTGCTCAGGCAGGGCGGCTAGGCGACTGAGTGAAGCATGCATCTGCTCGGGCGTGCCCTCGAACAACCGGCCACACCCGCCAGCAAACAGTGTGTCACCGCAGAACAGCCAGTGCTGCTCGGGCTGGATATAGGCAATGTGCCCCAGGGTGTGCCCCGGCACTTCAACGATGTCGAAGCAGTGCCCGAGAATCTCAGCCTGGTCGCCGTCGTGGAGCGCCAGGTCGCGTCCGGGAATCTTCTCATTAGCGGGGCCTAGCACCCGTGCGCCACTGAGCGCCTTGAGCCGCTCGATACCACCGACATGATCAAAGTGATGGTGGGTGATCAGGATGTCGCTCAACTGCCAGCCAGGATTAGCCGCCAGCCAGGCTTCGACAGGTGCTGCGTCGCCAGGATCGACAACCGCGCAGCGCCGCTGCTCAGCGTCTTGCAGCAGCCAGATATAGTTGTCGGAAAATGCAGGCAGGGCGTCGATTTTAATCATCTGTAGGTCGCTAAGCAGGGCATAAAGGTTCATCTTAGGGTGCAATAGCGGTGCTGGCTACGTAGGTATTTTTTATGACCGATCATCCGTTTGCCCATGCTGATAGTGAATGGCTCGACCTCATAGGCGCTGCGCGCAGTTGGCTGGGCGGTCCGCTCGGACAGTTATTGCTGGAGCAGGAGCGGCAGTTACTGGAAGAAGAACTGGCGCGTTTTTTTGGTGGTTACCTGGTGCATTACGGTCCGGCCGCCGATACGCCGCCGGACGCCCAGCAGATTCAGCGCAGTGTGCGCGTGGGTGCGCCGTTCAAGGGCGTCGAAATTGTCTGCGAGGAACAAGCCTGGCCGCTGACCGAACATGCCGCCGATGTGGTGGTGCTGCAGCATGGTCTGGATTTCAGCCTGTCGCCCCATGGTTTGCTGCGTGAAGCCGCACGCAGCGTGCGGCCCGGTGGCCATTTGCTGATTGTCGGGATCAACCCGATGAGCAGCTGGGGCATGCGTCATTTATTTACCCGCGATGCGCTGCGCCAGGCACGTTGTATTGCGCCCAGTCGGGTCAGCGACTGGTTGCACTTGCTGGGCTTCGCGCTGGAGAAACGCCGCTTCGGGTGCTATCGTCCGCCGCTTTCTTCGCCGGCCTGGCAGGCGCGACTGGTATCGCTTGAGCGCTTGGGGGCGGCCTGGAAGCTGCCTGGCGGTGGTGTATACGTGCTGGTGGCGCGCAAACTGGTGGTCGGGCTACGCCCGCTGCGCCAGCCCAACCGGCAGGCCGTTGGCAAATTGCTGCCGATGCCCGTTGCCAAAGTCAGCCGCCGTGAAACACCGCAGAAATACAACCGGCCGATCAATTGAGTGAGAGGTGCAGATACATGAGTGAACAGGTCGAGATCTACACCGACGGCGCCTGCAAGGGTAACCCTGGCGTGGGTGGCTGGGGCGCGTTGATGATATTCCAGGGCGTGGAAAAAGAGCTGTGGGGCGGTGAGGCCAATACCACTAACAACCGTATGGAAATGACCGCGGCCATCCGCGCCCTGGCCGAGTTGAAACGTTCCTGCGATGTGCGCCTGGTGACCGACTCACAATATGTGATGCAGGGTATCCAAGACTGGATGCCGAACTGGAAGAAGCGCGGCTGGAAAACCGCCGCCAAGCAGCCGGTAAAGAACGCCGACCTCTGGCAGCAGCTGGATGAGCAGGTCAACCGGCATACCGTGACCTGGCAGTGGGTGCGTGGTCATACCGGCCACCCCGGCAACGAGCGTGCCGACCAGTTGGCCAACCGCGGTGTTGATGAAGTAAGAGGTTTGAAGCATGCGTAGTGTCGTGCTGGATACTGAAACTACCGGTATGCCGGTGGCGGATGGCCACCGGATTATTGAGATCGGTTGTGTTGAGCTGATCGGTCGTCGCCTGACGGGGCGGCACTTTCATGTTTACCTGCAACCGGATCGTGAAAGCGACGAGGGTGCGATCGCCGTCCACGGTATTACCGATGAGTTTCTGAAGGATAAGCCGCGCTTCAAAGAGGTCGCCGATGAGTTCTTCGAATTCATCAAAGGCGCGCAGCTGATCATTCATAACGCGGCGTTCGATATCGGCTTTATTGCCAACGAATTCAATTTGCTTGGGCAGCGTGATCGCGCCGAGATCAGCGACTACTGCTCGATCCTCGATACGCTGATGATGGCCCGTGAGCGGCATCCGGGGCAGCGCAACAACCTCGATGCGCTGTGTAAACGTTACGGGGTCGATAACTCCGGCCGTGAACTGCACGGCGCTTTGCTCGACGCCGAGATTCTTGCTGACGTCTACCTGACCATGACAGGTGGGCAGACCAATCTGTCCCTGGCGGGCGACGGTTCTGAAGGTGACAGCAATGGTCGCCAGCAACCCAGTGCGATTCGCCGCTTGCCTGCTGAGCGTGTTCGCACGCGGGTGATTAAGGCTAATGATGCAGAGCTTGCCGAGCATAGGGCGCGCCTGGCAGTTATCGAAAAATCTGCCGGGGCTCTGCCACTTTGGCTGCAGATGGAGCAGCCGAAAGCCGAGGCCTGAGGCGTGCGGGCGGTTGTCATTGCACGCTAGCTGCAATCACAACCGTCCCTCTGAGTTATTCACTCGCGACCTTTTCGTACAACGTCACGTAGAGGGGGTTACGCCCAGCGTAGCGAGTCTCTAACCTGAGGCAATCGGCAGGCCTGCACCTGCCATTCTCAGGGACGCCACAATGTATAAAGACCTAAAGTTCCCCGTCCTGATCGTGCACCGTGACATCAAGGCCGATACCGTGGCCGGTGATCGCGTACGCGCCATCGCGCAAGAACTGGAGCAGGACGGCTTCAGCATTCTCTCCACCGCCAGCTCCGCCGAAGGGCGTATTGTCGCCTCCACCCACCACGGCCTGGCCTGCATTTTGGTGGCCGCCGAAGGGGCGGGGGAGAACAGCAACCTGTTGCAGGACATGCTTGAGCTAATCCGCATCGCCCGCCGCCGGGCGCCGCAACTGCCGATCTTCGCCATCGGTGAGCAAGTCACTATTGAGAATGCGCCGGCCGAGGCCATGATCGATCTCAATCAGCTGCGCGGCATTCTCTATTTGTTCGAAGATACGGTGCCATTCCTGGCCCGGCAGGTCGCACGTGCTGCGCGTAATTATCTGGATTGCCTGTTGCCGCCGTTCTTCAAGGCGCTGGTGCAGCACACCTCGCAATCTAATTACTCCTGGCACACGCCCGGCCATGGCGGCGGCGTGGCGTATCGCAAGAGCCCGGTGGGGCAGGCGTTTCATCAGTTCTTCGGGGAAAATACCCTGCGTTCCGATCTGTCAGTGTCGGTACCAGAGCTGGGCTCGCTGCTCGACCACACCGGACCGCTGGCCGAGGCAGAAACCCGCGCGGCGCGTAACTTCGGCGCTGATCACACCTATTTCGTGATCAATGGCACCTCGACGGCCAACAAGATCGTCTGGCACAGCATGGTCGGTCGGGATGACTTGGTGTTGGTCGATCGTAACTGCCACAAGTCGATTCTGCATTCGATCATCATGACCGGCGCGACCCCGCTGTACCTGTGCCCGGAACGTAATGAATTGGGGATTATCGGGCCGATTCCGCTGTCCGAATTCAGCCGCGAGTCGATCCAGGCCAAGATCGACGCCAGCCCGTTGGCGCGCGGTCGTGTGCCGAGCAGCAGTGGGGCGATGGTCAAGCTGGTGGTGGTGACCAACTCGACTTACGACGGCCTGTGTTACAACGCCGAACTGATCAAGCAAACCTTGGGCAATAGCGTCGAGGTGCTGCATTTCGATGAGGCCTGGTACGCCTACGCGGCGTTTCACGAGTTCTATGCCGGCCGTTATGGCATGGGCACGCTGAAAACCGACGATACACCGCTGGTGTTTACCACCCACTCGACGCACAAGTTGTTGGCGGCGTTCAGCCAGGCTTCGATGATCCATGTGCAGGATGGTGGGGTGCGCCAGCTGGATCGTGATCGCTTCAATGAAGCTTTTATGATGCACATCTCCACTTCGCCGCAGTACGGCATCATCGCCTCGCTGGATGTGGCCTCGGCGATGATGGAAGGGCCGGCGGGGCGCTCACTGATTCAGGAAACCTTCGATGAGGCCCTGAGTTTCCGCCGGGCCCTGGCCAATCTGCGGCAAAACCTCGGCGCCGATGACTGGTGGTTCAGCATCTGGCAGCCACCGCAGGCCGAAGGCGCTGATGATGTGGTGACTGAAAACTGGCTGCTGCAGCCGCAAGCCGATTGGCATGGCTTCGGCGATGTAGCCGAAGATTACGTCTTGCTTGACCCGATCAAGGTGACCCTGGTCACGCCGGGGCTGACAGCGGATGGCACGCTGGCTGAGCGCGGAATTCCGGCGGCAGTGGTGAGCAAGTTCCTCTGGGAGCGTGGCCTGGTGGTGGAAAAAACTGGTCTGTACTCCTTCCTGGTGCTGTTTTCCATGGGTATCACCAAGGGCAAGTGGAGCACGTTGTTGACCGAGCTGCTGGAGTTCAAGCGAAGCTACGACGCCAACCTGCCGCTGAGTGATGTGTTGCCGTCGATTGCACAGGCGGGAAACGCGTTTTATCAGGGCATGGGCCTGCGTGATTTGTGCGAAGCCTTGCATGCCTGCTACCGCGAAAACGCCACGGCTAAAGCGCTCAAACGCATGTATACGGTCTTGCCGGAAGTGGCCATCAAGCCCGCCGATGCCTACAACCAACTGGTGCGCGGTGAGGTTGAGGCCGTGCCAATCGAACAGCTGGAAGGTCGAATTGCTGCTGTGATGCTGGTGCCCTATCCGCCAGGTATTCCGCTGATCATGCCGGGCGAGCGGTTTACTGCGCAGACGCGCTCAATCATCGATTACCTGGCCTTTGCCCGTACCTTCGATCGCAGCTTCCCCGGTTTTGATGCCGATGTTCACGGCCTGCAGCGTGAAGACGGGGTCTATACCGTTGACTGCATCAAGGGCTGATGCCTGAAATGGCCTGCCAGCATTCGCTGGCAGTTCTGCTCTATTCATTGGCGTGCCGCCAGTCTTCCTCAGTAGATCAAGCGCTTATCACCTATAAGTAAAAAACGGGCTTAACTGTGATGACGTGCTCTGCATCACAGTGGCCGGCATCGACTTTTGCCTGTCGGTTGTTATAGTTGCTCGATTTTTAGCATGCGCATAATTTCATTGAGCGCTAGCGCCCCGCTGAGGATGACAGTCTTGTCCGACTACAACGTCTCTAATGTCGTACTGGCAGATTTGTCATCTCAAATTCTGCAATTGGCAGGTATACGCGTGGCCATGCCTGCGCATGTGAGCAAGCAGAAATCGGAGTTCGCTGAGTGATGCTGTCCTTCAATCTGTTCTTAATATCGAAGCGGGAGGCGCAATAGCTCATGGTTTCTGGAGCCACGTCGCTTAATTTGGTGCGCGACGAACTGTTCACCACCATGGAAGAGGCCGAGTCGAGCCTTGAGCACTTTATTGCCGAACGCCACAACGGCAGCTTGTTGCAGCAGGCCGTGGAGAATCTGCATCAGGTGCGCGGTACGCTGAATCTGATCGAGCTCACTGGTGCCGAGTTGCTGGCGCAGGAAGTGCTGGATCAAGCCACAGATATTCCCGCAGGTGCCGGTGAAGAGCGCGATGTGCAGCTGTCCGCTTTGAGCAATGCGCTGCATGTTCTGCGTCGTTATCTGGAAAGCGTTGAAGCGCACCGGCAGGAAATGCCCGAGTTGTTGCTGCCGGCGATCAATGATCTGCGTCAGGCCGGCGGTCAG
Organism: Pseudomonas sp.; assembly: GCA_033720015.1. GTDB lineage: Bacteria > Pseudomonadota > Gammaproteobacteria > Pseudomonadales > Pseudomonadaceae > Aquipseudomonas. The sequence goes on along the minus strand of JAWWDH010000011.1, from coordinate 1,320 downwards.
CCTGCCTTGCCGGAGAGCTTCTTTTTTAGTGTGCGTCTTGACCATGCTCGCCCGCGCACTGCGCCGGCCAGCGTTGATGGCGCGGCACGTGAAAGCGAAGGCCGGCGTCTGCGGCACATGTACCAGGTGGGGCTGCTGGGCTTTATTCGTGAGCAGAACCCGCAAGCCAGCCTCAAATTGATGGGGCGCGCCTTGAGCCGTCTCGACAGCCTGTTTGCCAACGAGCCGCGCGGGCGACTCTGCTGGGTAAGCGCGGCGGCAGTTGAAGCACAGGTTGACGGCCAGTTGCTGGCGCGCAAGTCGCGTAAACAGCTGTTCTCGCGAGTCGATCGCGAACTCAAACAGATGCTCGCCAATGGTCAGTACGAAGCGCCACGTGGCCTGCTTAAAGAGTTGCTCTATCTGGTGGCTCTGGCCGGCACTCGTGGGGCGCAAGCGTCGGCTCTGATTGATGTGTTTGGTCTGACGTCACTGCCTTTTACCGACCACCTGCTGGAAGAGGAATACCAGCGCCTGTCTGGCCCTGGACAGTCAGTCATGCGCTCGCTGAGTTCGGCGATTCGTGAAGAGCTCAATAGCGTCAAGGATATGCTCGATTTGATCGAGCGTGGCACGCTGCAGAGCGAGAATCTCACGAGCCTGCACGCCCTGCTTGGGAAGCTGAGCAAGACCCTCGGCATGGTCGGTCTCAGCTCGGCCGGCAACTCGTTGCATGCCCAACTGCAAGTCGTTTCCAGCTGGAGTGAGACCAGCGCGCCGCAACCGCAGGCACTGAATAAACTGGCAGATGCGGTGTTGTACGTCGAAGGCATGGTGGCCAGCCTGGAAAGTGGCGAACGCCGTGAGGTGCGCCCCGTTCAGGCGCAACCTGGTAACGAGGCCGAATCATTTGCTCTGCATCAGCTCAATGAAGCGCGCATTGTGGTGGTTGATGAAGCGCAGGCGGGCTTGGCGCTGGCCAAGCGGGCAATTACCGCGTACCTCGAATCGGGTGGCGAGCGTATGCACCTGTCTAACGTGCCGTTCAGCCTGCAAGCCGTGCGCGGCGGGTTATGGTTCCTCGACCAGGAGCGCGCCGCCTTGTTGGTCGGTGCCTGTGCCGATTACATCCAGCAGCAGATGTTTGATGCGCCGCAGATGCCTTCCGAGCAGATGCTGGAAACCCTCGCCGATGCCCTGAGCAGCCTTGAGTATTACCTGGAGGCCGGTGCGGTGATGCGTCCGGAAACTCAGCCTAGTGTGCTCGACCTCGCGGCTGAAAGTGTCCGGGCCCTAGGCATGCCGTTGGAGGTTTGAGTATGCAACGCTGGCAAGCCACTT
>JAWWDH010000010.1:0-21739 GCA_033720015.1 Pseudomonas sp. | reverse complement strand
GACTCGATGCCCTTGAACAGCTGCCACATGCCCGCGCCGATAAACTCTTCCGGCGGGATGCGCGCCAGGTGGCCGAGGTCGATGACGTCCTCGCTGCGGACAAAGCGCTTGGCCAGCAGGGTGCTGGTGTAGTGCTGATAACGCTGTTCTTCATACACGGGGACCAACCACCACATCGGTGTGCGCCCGCCGAGCCAGATCGCAGTGCGGTAGAACTCGTCGAGCAGCAGGTAGTGCTGGGTGGTGCCGCAATCGTCCGAGGTCAGATGTGTTTCGCGTTCGCCGAGGATGAAACGGGCGGGGTTGATCAGAAAAAAATGCGCCTCGGCACCCAGGGTCGCCGCCCAGCTTTCCAGCAGTGCGCATTTCTTATGCAGCTCATGCAGCTGTTGCGGGCTGAGGTCGCTGGCGTGGCACACCCAGAGGTCCATGTCGCTCTGCTCGGCCTGCGCGATGGTGCCCAGGCTGCCCATCAGAAACAGGCCGTGGATAGGCAGCTGGTCTTGACTGCGGTAAGGCTTGTAGGTGAATGAGCGCGTCAGGCGCTGCACCTCGGCCAGCAGTTCGTCATCCGGGGTGAAGCCGCTGAGGCCGGCCGGGGTTAGCCCGGAGACGTAGCCAGGGAGCAACGGATGATTGACGTGGAACAGCAGCGGCAGCAGTTTCAGTACCAGCTGCTGGCGCGTCGACAGCGCCTGCATGGCACGTTGCAGGCGGCCCTGGTTGAGAGTGAGGAAGCGTGCGCGCAGCTGCGTGAGTACCTTGCGGTCGATACCGTCATCAATGTCCGGGCGAATTTCCTCGGTGCGACTCATGCTCAGGCTCTGCGGGACTATACGTGATCATGCCTGGCCAGGTGCTGGCGGACGGCTGTGGATACAGGGTTGTTGCCTGCGTCGCGGGCCGCGTGAACGTGCCGCTACAACGCAGGCTGGGCGGGTTAGGCGGCTTCGGTTACGTTGAGAATGGTCAGCAGGGTTTGTGCGTGTTGCGCCGCATCCAGGCCGAGGCTGGTCAGGTAGCCACCATCGGCTTGGCTGATCAGGCCTTTGTCATGCAGGCGGATCGCGGCGGCAATCGCCGAGGGGGTGGCCGTGTGGTGAACCTTGATGCCTTCCTGGGTGGTGCCCAGGTTGAACAGTGCGAGGATTTCCAATTCGGCAATCAGTTCGGGGGTAAAGGCCATAAGTACTCCAGCTTCATGTTTTAGTGAGCTGCGGCCGGCGGCGGCAGCACCCGCTGCGGTAAATCGGCTGAAACAAGGCAGCCTGCCATGGCAGTGTAGTGAAGCGCCGTGCAGTCTGCTGTGGCTTGATGCTGCCAGAACTCGGCAGGCAGTGGGGTAAAAATCTGCGGACTTTTTACGGTGCCTGTTCCGGCAGCTCGGGCAAGGCGCGCAGGCCTTGCTCGTAGCGGGCGAGGTCGAAGGCACGGTCATCGCGCAGCATCACCTCGATTTCATCGGCCAACACCAGTGCCATCAGCTCGATGATCGCTTCGCGCTCGTAGCCGACCAGCGTCAGCTTGTTTAGCACGGCCTGGACGAAGGCCGGTTCGCCGGCTTCGAGCTGGTTCTCAATGGCCTGGATCAGGGTGTCCTCGGCAAAAGCCTCGTCGTCTTGCTCGCTCATGTGCTACTCCGGAAGGTGCTGCTGCAGCCCTGGGCAAAGTCCAGCAGGGCCTGGCCTGTAAGGCGGTAGGTGGTCCATTCGTCTTGGGCTTTGGCGCCGAATGATTCATAGAACTCGATAGCGGGCGTGTTCCAATCCAGTACTGCCCACTCCAGACGGCCACAACCTTTGCTCACGGCCAGCTGTGCTAGGTGCCGGAGCAATGCCTTGCCAGCGCCGATCTTGCGGTGATCGGAGTGGACGTAGAGATCTTCTAGGTAGATGCCGTGTTTGCCTAGCCAGGTCGAGTAGCTGAAAAAGTACACGGCATAACCAATCGCTACGCCATCCACTTCGCAAATCAGCCCATGCGAAGTGCTGTCAGGGCCGAACAGGCTCGCTTCTATGCCGGCTACGTTGGTTTTTACCTCGTGTTCGGCTTTTTCGTAGATGGCCAGGTCGGTGATAAAACCCAGGATCAGGGCCGCGTCTGCGGCTGTGGCGGGACGGATGTGCAGGGGCATGATGGAACTCGCAGAAAGGGCTAGTTCAGCCGTAGAAAATGCCAGCGTAACTAGAGGTAGGGCAATCAGGCAAAGAAAACTGCAAGCGCCGATACCTCCGGCGAATATTCAGCCAGCGCTCCCCTGGCCATTGAGTGCCGAAGGGGATGCGCGGTCAGCGGTGTCATTCGACTAGGCTGATGCCCGATCCGCCCATCTCCTTGGGCACGTCCTGCCACTTGGGCAAGCCGTCGGTGATCCGCAGCATGGCCTCTTGGTAGTGCACATGCAGCTCTGGGCTGAAGGGGAGTTGCGGCAGCAGCGCGGCATACACATCGATCAGATCCATGCCCGGATGTTCGGTGAACAGGTGGCCGCCGCAGCGCTGGCACCATTGACGCTTGCTCTGTGCGGTCTTGTTGTAGTGGCCGATATGTTCTGCACCCTGGGTTATCTCGAGCGCCTGTGGCGGCCAGAGGGTGAAAGCATTAACCGGTCCGGCGGACCATTGGCGGCATGACTCACAATGGCAATAGCCCATGGCGGCTGGCTCGCCACTGACGGTGAAGCGCACTGCGCCGCAAAAGCACTGGCCCTGATAGCTAGGTTGGCTGTTCATGAGTGTTCTCCTCTCATTGGCCCTGGCTGGGTTTTATTGATCAACAAAATGCACCGCTTCCAAGGGCGCGCGCCGTACGTGCAGGTCGAAGATGTCCGGGCGTGCGTAGTGGCCGCACACGTCCAGGGCTCGGCGTGCCGGGGCTACCCGGCTGCTGTCGATCTGCGCGTAGAGAATGCCGCTCTCGCGGTGCAGGGGACCGGCGACGCTGTGGCCTTGAGGGTCGATTACCACCGAGTCGCCGTCGTTGATCCATTCGTCTGCCTCGGGAAACAGTTGCGCACGTCCTGGCAGGTCCTTGGGAATATCGCTGCCGCGCAGTACGGTACCGCTGCCGAGTACCCAGCAGCGGCCTTCGAGGGCGATGTGGCGCAGTGTCGCCAACCAGCCCTCGCCGCTGTCATAGGTGGGCGCCACATAGACCTGTACGCCTTCGGCATACAGGGCGTAACGCGCCAGTGGCATGTAGCTCTCCCAACAGATCAGCGTGCCGAGGCGACCGACCGGGGTGTCGAGCGTACGCAGACCAGAGGCGTCGCCCAAACCATGCACCATGCGTTCAGGGTTGGTCGGCATGAGTTTGCGATGGCGATTGAGCAGCGCGCCGTCTGCACCGATCACTACCACGCTGTTGTAGAGCGTGCCGCCACCTCGGCTGCTGTCGCACTCGTTGAGGCCGCAAACGATGGTCACCGCGTGGCTGCGGGCGGCTTGCTGCAAGGGGGCCAGATCGCCGCGGGCGATATCCACAGCGTTGGCCAGCAACTGTTCGTGCAGCTGGCCCATCAGTGCGCCATCCTTGCCGGCCGCCAGGCGCCAAATCCACGATGGGTAGCCAGGGATGAATTGCTCCGGCAGTACCACCAGTTCAGCGCCGGCGGCGGCAGCCTCGGCTACCGATTCCACGGCCCTGATCAGGGTTGCCTGGCGATCGAGCAATACCGATGGACGTTGAATGATTGCAATCATGCTCATGGTCGTTCTCCTCATTGCGGTGAACTCATGAGCCTCAGCCTGCGCCTGGTTTAATCGCGCAACTAGTCCAGAATCTGAAGTGTGCCTACGCGGAGGGTTGAAGATGGACAACAGCTACGGGCAGTTCTGCACCGTTGCCCGCGGCGCCGAGGCGCTGTGCAGTCGCTGGACGCCCCTGGTGGTTCGTGAGCTGTTGTGCGGCAGCAAACGTTTCAATGATCTGCATCGTGGCGTGCCGCGCATGTCCAGCAGCCTGTTGGCCCAGCGCCTGCGCCACCTGGAAGAGGTCGGCGTTTTGCAGCGCACAGCCGTCGGTAATGTCTGGGAGTACAGCCTGACTGCGGCCGGTGAGGATCTGCGGCCGATCGTCATGGCCCTCGGCCACTGGGGTGCCCAGTGGATCGGCAGTCGCCTGCGTGACGATCAACTTGATGCCGGACTGCTGATGTGGGACGTGCGCCGATTTGTCCGCCTCGAGGCGTTTCCATCTTGTCCGGTGGTCATCCAGTTCAGCTTTCGCGACGCGCGCCCAGGTGAGGGGCGTTGGTGGCTGGTGGTCGAAGAGGGTGTTGCAGACCTGTGCCGTGACGATCCGGGGCGCGAGCTGACTCTGCTGGTCGATGCCACCGTGCGCGCCTTGACCGAAGTGTGGGCGGGGGATCGAACGCCGAAAGAAGTTATCCACAACCATGAATTAAGCGTAGACGGGCGAGAGGCGGATACGCAGAGCCTTTGGCTGTGGTTAGGTACCAGCGCCTTCGCCGAGACCCGGCGTAAGCGCTCCGCTCCGCAGGCCCGCTGAGCAAACTTGCCAACGCGGGCGACAGCAAGCGTTATGCCGGCGGCGCATTGCGCGCCGCCGTGTACAGAGCGGGCTAGCGCTCGCCTAACAAGGCCAGGCCACGCTGACCGCTGCGCGCACCTGATTCGGCGCGGTGCCGCCGATATGATCGCGGGCATTGACTGAGCCTTCCAGGGTCAATACGGCGAACACGTCTTGCTCGATCTGTTCGCTGAACTGGCGCAGTTCTTCCAGGCTCATTACAAACCGTGAGCAAGCTGCGGCGATCACCTGATCACCTGATCACCGCACAGGGAGGGGATGGCGGGCGTGCTTATTATGTGCAGGGGAAGCCCACGGCTTTTAGGGCACGCTTGAAAAACTGCAACTGGTAGCCGGAGTTTGCAGCCTTGCTACACATATTGTTGTTATACGAGCGGTATTCAGCGATGAAAACAGCCTTGCCTTGCTGCCTGAACAGGCGGTAAGCGCCGCATTCTTTGTAGGCATAGCAGCTTTCGTTAAGGGCGAAGTCGAAGTCGTCGACCAGGGCGGGAATCAGCTCAACGGCGTTTTTCAACGCAATAGCCAGATCATGGCTGTGCGCCTGCTGGCTCAGCCAACGGTTAAAGTCGATCTGGTCTGCCTCACTCAACTGTAGGCCATTGCTGTTGCTGTAACCGTCAACATTGTCCGGCTCTACGGCATCGCAGCCCTTCTCTGCTGCCAGTTGTATGCGCTGAGCCATGAGCATGCGCACCGCAGGGTGACGGATATCCACCCAGCGTTCACCGGGCCAACCGTCGAGTTGCGCACCGAGAGCTTCCTCGGGGTACAGAGCGGCATCCGGGCGCCAGTCTTCCCAGCTACCTGCGCTGAAATAGCAGACCACTATGCGTCCCTGGCCTTTGAGGTTGGTTATGGTGGTCGTCGAGGTGTCAAACAGGTCGATGTCATAGACCTGACGGTCTGGTGTTTTTAGATTGCCGCTGAGTTGCCAATGCCAGCTTGCCTGGCTGGGAATGACTATTGGCGTGGCATTGACACAGGCTGCGAGGGTGAGTGTGCCGATACTTGCGAATAAGCGTTGGATAATTTTCATGACTTTCTCCAGTGCTGAGACAAGTGCCGGGCGGCAGGAGCTCGCGTTCAGAAGAAAGTATTGGGCCCACATGACGGGCCAAGCCAGCGGGTGAAGGTGGCTTTTTATGTGTTTTGCTAGCCTGTTAGCAATTTGACGCTGTTTTTTTGGCATTGCTCTGTCTGCGAGTGACTCAGCGGTCGAGTAACCGCCGAGCTTAACGGGCGCGGGTGCCGCGCCCGTTTTTATCAGCGCGCAGTGAGCAGCTCACGTCCGCGCGTTACAGCGGCACGCACCTGATTCGGCGCGGTGCCGCCGATATGGTTGCGGGCATTGACGGAGCCTTCCAGGGTCAATACGGCGAACACGTCTTGCTCGATCTGTTCGCTGAACTGGCGCAGTTCATCGAGGCTCATCTCGGCCAGGTCCTTGCCGCTGTCGACGCCGTACTTCACCGCATGGCCGACAATTTCGTGGCAGTCGCGGAACGGCAGGCCCTTGCGTACCAGGTAGTCGGCCAGGTCGGTGGCGGTGGAGAAGCCGCGCAGCGCCGCTTCGCGCATGATCGCGGCTTTTGGCTTGATCGCTGGAATCATGTCGGCAAAGGCACGCAGGCTATCGCGCAGGGTGTCGGCGGCGTCGAACAGCGGCTCTTTGTCTTCCTGGTTGTCCTTGTTGTAGGCCAGCGGCTGGCCTTTCATCAGGGTCAGCAGGCCGGTCAGTGCGCCGAATACACGGCCGGTTTTGCCGCGCACCAGCTCCGGCACGTCGGGGTTTTTCTTCTGCGGCATGATCGAGCTGCCAGTGCAGAAACGATCTGGCAGGTCGATGAACTGGAACTGCGCGCTGGTCCACAGCACCAGCTCTTCGGAGAAGCGCGACAGGTGCATCATGGCGATGGATGCAGCGGCGCAGAATTCGATGGCGAAATCGCGATCCGATACGCCGTCCAGCGAGTTCCCGCCCACCGCGTCGAAACCGAGCAGTTGCGCGGTCATCTCACGCTGAATCGGGTAGGTGGTGCCAGCCAGTGCCGCCGAGCCCAGGGGCATGCGATTGGTGCGCTTGCGGCAATCGACCAGGCGCTCGTAGTCGCGCGAGAGCATCTCGAACCAGGCCAGCAGATGATGGCCGAAGGTCACTGGCTGCGCGGTTTGCAGGTGGGTGAAACCGGGCATGATGGTCTCGGCTTCACGCTCGGCCTGTTCCAGCAGGCCCTGCTGTAGGCGGGTGATCTCGGCGAGGATCAGGTCGATTTCGTCACGCAGCCACAGGCGGATGTCGGTGGCGACTTGGTCGTTGCGGCTACGGCCAGTGTGCAGTTTTTTGCCGGTGACGCCGATGCGGTCGGTCAGACGCGCCTCGATGTTCATGTGCACGTCTTCCAGGTCGATGCGCCAGTCGAACTGGCCGGCTTCGATCTCGCCCTGAATGGTCTGCAGGCCGTCGATGATGCTGTCGCGCTCGGCATCCGTCAGCACGCCGACTTGAGCCAGCATGGTGGCGTGGGCGATGGAGCCCATGATGTCGTGGCGATACAGGCGCTTGTCGAATTCGACTGAGGCAGTAAAGCGGGCAACAAAGGCATCGACGGGCTCGCGAAAACGGCCGCCCCAGGATTGATTGGTTTTTTCAGTGCTCATGTGCTTCGCTCGGCTGGTGCGCAATAACAGCCTGACCGCATGGCGCGGCCGGCAAGACAGAAAGTGCGTCGATAATAACAGGCTGGCAGACAAAATCGCCGCATCACGTTGCCTGGGGCTACAGCTAGGCTTAGCCGTGGCAATGTTGCGCCGGTCACAGTTTTATTGGTCCAGGCGCATTTCGGTGGCTTATTTTGCCCGGCCGGTGCGGTCTACCTTGCCGCTGGGGCGGCCCACGCGGAAACTGCGGCGATGAAAATAAAAAGCCTGCTATCAGAAACACAATCACCTCAGATCGATGACTTCTTCGTGCCAGAGCTGTGCGAGCCGGAAGCGTTACTGAGCATGGTGCTGTTGGCCGAGTTGCTGGTGCTGGTGCTGGTGCTCGCCGAGCCGATGCTGCCGGGCTTCGACTGGGTGCGTCTGGCGCTGACCTCGCTATTTGTGCAGTGGATCGTGCTGCTTTCGGCCGCCGTGCTATGTCGCTTGCGCCCGTTAATGGCGCGTATGCCGGCGGCTACGGCAGGAGCCTTGTGCTGCGTGATTGTGGTGGCCTTGAGCTTGATGTGTACCGCAGTCGCCGACTATTACCAGTTGGGCGGGCCGCTGCCGCGTAATGGCGAGGCCAATCTATACCTGCGGCATGCCCTGATCAGCCTGATTATGTCGGCGTTGCTGTTGCGTTACTTCTACCTGCAGAGTCAATGGCGCAAACAGGAGCAGGCAGAGTTGCGTGCACGGATTGAGTCGCTGCAGGCGCGTATCCGTCCGCACTTTTTGTTCAATAGCTTGAACAGCATTGCCAGCTTGGTGGTGGTTGACCCGTACAAGGCCGAGCAGGCGGTGCTCGACCTTTCTGACCTGTTCCGCGCCAGCCTGGCCAAGCCCGGCAGCCTGGTGCCCTGGCGTGAGGAGCTGGAGCTGGCGCAACGATATTTGTCGATTGAGCGCTATCGGCTCGGCGAGCGTCTACAGTTGCAGTGGGAGGTTGCCGGTGTGCCGGATGATCTGCCGATTCCACAGCTGACGCTGCAGCCCTTACTGGAAAACGCCTTGATTTACGGCATTCAGCCGCGTATCGAAGGCGGCTTGGTGCAGGTCGAGGCGAGTTATCACGAGGGGGTATTCCAGTTGTGCGTGAGCAATCCATACGAGCAGCTAGGCGAGCCGCCGCCGTCGCGCGGCACGCATCAGGGGCTGAGCAATATCGATGCGCGGCTGGTGGCACTTTTCGGCCCGCGGGCCAGTCTTAGCGTAGAGCGCCGTGACGGCCGCCACTTCACGTGTCTACGCTATCCTTGTGTAAGACCCAAGCAGGAAGTCCGTGCATTATGAATGTCCTGATTGTCGATGACGAACCCCTGGCCCGTGAGCGCCTAAGCCGAATGGTGGGCGAGCTTGAGGGCTATCGAGTGCTTGAACCCTCAGCCTGCAACGGCGAGGAGGCCCTGAGCCTGATCGACAGCCTGAAACCGGATGTGGTGCTGCTGGACATCCGCATGCCGGGTCTGGATGGTTTGCAGGTAGCGGCCAAGCTATGTGAACGTGAGGCGCCGCCGGCCGTGATTTTTTGTACCGCCCATGACGAATTTGCCCTCGAAGCCTTCCAGGTCAGTGCGGTGGGCTATCTGGTCAAACCTGTTCGCACGGAAAGCCTCAGCGAAGCCCTGAAGAAAGCCGAGCGGCCTAACCGCGTGCAGTTGGCAGCCCTAACCCGGCCGGCTGCGGACAGCAGTGGCGAGCCGCGCAGCCACATCAGTGCACGGACGCGCAAAGGTATTGAGCTGATTCCGCTGGATCAGGTGATCTACTTTATTGCCGATCATAAGTACGTGACTTTGCGCCACGCCGGCGGCGAAGTGCTGTTGGACGAACCGCTGAAGGCACTCGAGGACGAGTTTGGTGAGCGCTTTGTGCGTATTCACCGCAATGCCCTAGTGGCCCGTGAGCGTATTGAACGCCTGCAGCGCACGCCGCTCGGGCATTTCCAGCTGTTTCTCAAAGGCATGAACGACGAGGCGCTGATCGTCAGCCGCCGGCATGTGGCGGGCGTGCGCAAGTTGATGCATAACCTCTAAGTCAGGAGCTGCAATCCAGATAGCCCGGGTTGCAGGCCTGACGTGGGCCAGCCTGTTATGATCTTAGGCAGTTTGTTTTCTGGAATTGCCCATGTCTCGCGAAATCCGCATTGCCACCCGTAAAAGTGCCCTGGCCCTGTGGCAGGCCGAACACGTCAAAGCCCGCCTGGAACAGGCACACCCTGGCCTCAAGGTCAGCCTGGTGCCGATGGTCAGCCGTGGTGACAAGCTACTCGACGCGCCGCTGGCGAAGATCGGCGGCAAGGGCCTGTTTGTCAAAGAGCTGGAAACCGCCCTGCTGGAGAACCAGGCCGACATCGCCGTGCATTCGATGAAGGATGTACCGATGGACTTCCCCGAGGGCCTGGGGCTGTTCTGCATCTGCGAGCGCGAAGACCCGCGTGACGCCTTCGTCTCCAACACCTATGCCAGCCTCGATGCGTTGCCGCCCGGCAGCGTAGTCGGCACCTCCAGCCTGCGTCGGCAGGCGCAGTTGCTGGCGCGTCGCCCGGATCTGAAAATCCAGTTCCTGCGCGGCAACGTCAATACCCGCTTGGCCAAACTGGATGCCGGTGATTACGACGCCATCATCCTCGCCGCCGCTGGCCTGATTCGCCTTGGCTTCGAGAGCCGCATCCGCGACTCGATCAGCGCCGAGGACAGCCTGCCCGCTGGCGGCCAGGGTGCTGTAGGGATCGAGTGCCGCAGTGCCGACAGCGAGATCCATGCCCTGCTGGCCCCCTTGCATCACCGTGACACCGCGTTGCGAGTGACTGCCGAGCGCGCGCTGAACAAGCACCTGAATGGCGGCTGCCAAGTGCCGATTGCCTGTTATGCGGTGCTGGAAGGTGAACAGTTGTGGTTGCGTGGCCTGGTCGGTCAGCCGGATGGCTCACAATTGCTACGCGCTGAACAGCGGGCCAGTAGCGCAGCGGCCGAGCAGTTGGGCGTGCAGGTGGCTGAAGCCCTGCTGGATCAAGGCGCCGCTGCTATTTTGCAAGCCGTATACAGCGAGGCGGGCACGGAGTGAGCGGCTGGCGTTTGCTGCTGACGCGGCCGACCCAAGAGTCCGCCGCGCTTGCCGCAACCTTGGCCCAACAGGGCATTTACAGCAGTAGTTTGCCGCTGCTGGCCATTGAGGCCCTGAGTGAGCGCGCCGAGCAGCGTGCCACGCTTGCCGATCTGCACCGCTACTGTGCGGTGATTGTGGTGAGCAAACCAGCGGCACGCCGGGGCCTCGATTTGCTTGGGCGCTGCCAGTTATCCGTACCTGCCGGGCAGCCTTGGTTCAGCGTGGGTGCCGCCACCGGGCAGATACTTCGCGAGCATGGCCTGCAGGTGCATTACCCCGAACAGGGCGATGACAGTGAGGCGCTGCTCGCCCTGCCGCAGTTTCAGCAAGCGCTGCTGACGGCCGTTAACCCGCAGGTGCTGATCCTGCGCGGCGAGGGTGGCCGGGAGTTACTCTCCGAGCGCTTGCGCGGCCAAGGCGTGCAGGTGGATTATCTACCGCTGTATCGTCGGGTGCTGCCGGCTTACCCGCCCGCCGCGCTGGCCAAGCGGGTTCAGGCTGAACGCCTGAATGCCCTGGTGGTCAGCAGTGGGCAGGGCTTCGTGCATTTACGCGAGCTGGCCGCCGAGGCCTGGACGCAGCTGGCCCTGCTACCCTTGTTTGTACCCAGCCCGCGAGTCGCCGAAATGGCCCGTGCAGCGGGTGCGCAATTTGTTGTGGATTGTCGTGGCGCGAGTGCCGCGGCGTTGCTGGCAGCGTTGCAAGCGCAACCTACCCCTGATCTCTGACGCAAAGGATGGATACGTGAGCGAAGCAACTACTCCGAAAGACCAAGCCCCGCAAGAGCATGAACAGACTCTGGTGGATGCCGCCACGGACATACCGGTCATGCCTGAACCCACCTCGAAAGAGCCGGCCGCGCGTGGAAGCGGCCTGGCGCTGTTGGCATTGCTGATTGCGCTGGCAGGTGCCGGAGCTGGGGGCTGGGGGCTGTGGCAGTTGCACGGGATGGATGCCCGCGAAAAACAGCAGCTGAGCCAGTTGCAGGAGGCGCGTACTGAAGCGCAAAACGCGGCGCAGAGCCTGGCGCAGGTTGGTCGGACGCTGCAATCGCGTATGGATCAGCTGCCCAGCGTCGATGACCTCGAGTCTCGTCGCCTCTTGCTGACGCAATTGCAAGGTGGCCAGCAGTTACTCAATCAGCGTTTGGAAACCGTGCTGGGGGCTAGTCGCCAGGATTGGCGTTTGGCTGAGGCTGAGCATTTGCTGCGCCTGGCGAGCCTGCGTTTGTCTGCCTTGCAGGACATTAACAGCGCCACCGCACTGGTGCAGGCCGCCGATGAAATCCTCCAGGAGCAGGATGATCCCGCCGCATTTGCCGCGCGTGAGCAGCTGGTCAAGAGCTTGCAGGCATTGCGTTCGACCCATAATCCCGATCGTACCGGGTTGTTTCTCCAGCTCGGCGCGTTGCGTGAGCAGGTGGCGCAACTCAACGCCCAAGCCCCGAGCTTCAGTGGCGAAGGCGGTGTGCTGAGCGAGCTGGCGGCTGCCGATGGTGCGCTTGAACCGACGTGGTGGCAGCGTGGCCTGCAGACCTTGTCGGAATATTTTCGCCTCGACTTCAATGCCGATCGCAATATCCGGCCTATGTTGGCCGGTCAGAGTCTGACTCAGGTGCGCCTGGCCCTCAGCCTGGCGCTTGAACAGGCGCAGTGGGGAGCACTGCATGGCCAGAGCGACGTCTACCGACAGGCTTTGCAGCAGGCGCGCGAGGTGTTGGATGCGCACTTTGATCTGGATAACCCCAATAGCCGAGCCTTGCGCGCGCGCGTAGATGAACTGGCCGAGCAGCCGATTTCGGTGACACCACCGGACTTGAGCCCGGCGCTGAACGCCGTGCAGGCATACATGCAGGCCAAGCAGGCCGCGCGGCTGCAGCCGCCAAGCGAGACTAAGTCTGCGGCTACGGCAGACGGTGCTGCCGAGGCAGCATCGCAGGAGGCGCGCCAATGAAACGTATCTACTGGTTGCTGCTGGTCTTGGTGGTTGTCGCCGGCGTTGCCAGCCTAGTGTTGTTCGGCCTGCCGTTGGCCGAGCACAAAGGCTATGTGCTATTTGCCTTTCAGGGTTTTCGCTATGAATCCAGTCTGTGGGCGTTCGTTGCCTTGTTGCTGGCCCTCTGGCTACTGGTCTACCTGGTGCGCTTGAGTGTCAGGTTGCTGGTGACCTCCGGCGGTTTGCTCAATCCTTGGTCACGCTTACACAGCCGCCGTCGTGTCCGCCTGGCATCCGAGCAGGGCTTTCTCGAGCTGGCCGAAGGTCGCTGGGCGCGTGCCCTGTCTCACCTGACACAGGCGGCAAAGCATTCGCCGCAGCCGCTGAGTTATTACCTGGGTGCTGCGCGTGCGGCGCATCAATTGGGGCAATACGAAAATAGCGATGGTTTGCTTGAGCAAGCCCTTGATCGTCAGCCGCAAGCGGAGCTGGCGATTGCGTTGTTACATGCCGAGTTGCAGCAGGCGCGCGGCCAGAGCGAAGCGGCGCTGGATACGTTACAGGTCATGCGCGCGCGCCATCCGCACCATCATCTGGTGTTGCAACAGTTACAGCAGCTCTATCTACAGACCGAAGACTGGTCTGCCTTGCTCGGGCTGTTGCCGGATCTACGCAAGGAAAAATCCCTGGGTAATGCCGAGCTGAGTGAGCTGGAGCGCCAAGCCTGGCGTGGGCGCTTGCTGCAGGCTGGGCAGCCGATAGGTGGCGATACGCAAACTGCTCTGGTCTTGCTGCAACAAGCCTGGCAGGCCATGCCAGCCGCGCAGCATAAGCAACCTGAGCTGGTGGCGGTGTATGCCGAGCAATTGCGTCAGCTGGGTGCCGAGGCTGAGGCAGAAGAGCTGCTGCGCCCGTTCCTCAAGCAACATTACGACACGGCCCTGGTGCGGCTCTACGGCCTGCTGCGTGGGCGTGATCTGAACCGGCAGTTGCAGGCGGCTGAGGGCTGGCTGAAACAGCATCCTGATGATGCCGGTCTGCTCCTGACGCTGGGGCGGCTATGTCTGCATAGTCAGTTGTGGGGCAAGGCTCAGGATTACCTGGAAAGCAGCCTGACGTTCCAGCGGCACCCGGAAACCTGCACCGAACTGGCCCGCCTGCAAGCGCAATTGGGGGATCTGGAACGCAGTAATAGCCTGTATCAGGAAGGCCTGCGCCTGCTCGACTCGCGCTTGTGTGCGCCGGCTGTACCCGCAGCGAGCTGATCGAGTTGTTTGCTGAGGTTTGATGCGGGCGGTATTGATGCTTTGCCTGGTGGCACTGCCGATGATGTCGTGGGCGAGGCTGTCGGCCAGGTCATTTGGAGCTTTTATAATCCCGCGATGACTGAGGAAAGTGAGTGGGCGCCGGTTAAACGCTTGTATGAAATTATCTCCGGTGCTGCCTTGAAGGCTTGGGCCTGCGGGAATAGTCTGGCCTGCAGTACCGCCGGAAACTTGCCGTTTCACGGCTGTCTTCCCAGACCTTGCACCGAATGACAAGAAACTGTCTCGGTGCAGGCGAACAACACTAATAGCAATAGGGAAGTAGAGGTCATCATGCTCGAGAGTTGTCAGAACGCACAGGAACGCTGGGGTGGAGTTCACCTGCTGATTGACCGCTGGCTGCAAGAGCGCAAGGAACTGGTGGATGCTTACGCGGCCCTCACCGGTTCAGCGCAAGCGCCGAGCGCCGATGCCTTGCAGCACTTCTGCGAAATCCTTGTCGATTATGTGTCGGCTGGCCACTTCGAGGTCTACGAGCAATTGACCAGCGAAGCCAAGGCATTTGGTGATCAGCGTGGTCTGGATCTGGCCAAGAAAATCTATCCGCGCATTGAGGTGATCACCGAAGCGGCGCTGGCCTTCAATGATCGCTGTGATGCTGGCGACTGCAATGATTCGGCTTCGTTGCTCGATGAGTTGAAACGTCTGGGCCAATTGTTGCACGAGCGTTTCGAGTTGGAAGACTGCCTGATCGAAGTCCTGCATAACGCCCATCAGGAGCAGGCTTCGCCTGCTCTCTGACACACTGGCTCGTTACTCCTTGGTGTCGAGCAACTCCAGCTCGAACACCAGGGGCGAGTAGGGTGGAATCAAATCCCCCGCACCTTCTTCGCCATACGCCTGAGTGGACGGAATGACCACGCGCCATTGCGCGCCCACCGGCATGTGCAGCAGCGCACTGCGCCAGCCAGCGATCACGCTGTCTAGGCGAAACCACTGAGCGGTCTGACTTTCGTCGAACTGACTGCCATCCGCGAGAAAACCGATATAACGCACCTGAATACGGTCTTTCGGGCCGGGCTTACGACCGCTGCCGGGGCGTAGTTCCTGCATCAGCACGCCATCCTGCAGCACACGTACTCCGGCTTTGGATTTCTCGGAGGCGAGAAAACGCTGCTCTGCGGCCTTGGCTTTTTCGATGCGTTCCGGTGCATCGATGAGCTGCGCTTCGTGTTCGGCCAGCAGGTTTTCAATGCGCGTGGCATCCAGTGCCAGCGGTTGATTGTGATAGGCCTGGCGCAAACCATCGAGCAGGGCTTGCAGCTCCAGATCAGGTACCTCGTCGCGCAGCCGCTCACCGAGTTTTACCCCCAGGCTGTAGGCCAGGTCATGCGCGTGTTCTTGGGCTTGAGCGAAGGGGGCGAGCAAGCAGAGTATTAGCAAGGTGAAGCGTGGCATGAACGTACTCCGGCGAAGGGGTGGCGATTATGCCAGCTCGGCCAAGGTGCTCAATGCGTGAGGTGGCAAGGCGGATAAAAGGAGGGCTAGTATGACGCCATCTTCACCCGCCTGGAGGCGCGCCATGTCGGCCACAAAGAATGCAAAGAAGAAATCAGTGAGCACACCGCTGCACCTGTTACAGCAACTTTCCAGCAGCCTGCTTGAACATCTCGAAGATGCCTGTACTCGCGCCTTGGTTGATGCCGAAAAACTCCTCGCCAAGCTGGAAAAGCAACGCGGTAAGACCCAGGAAAAGCTGCACAAAGCCCGCAGCAAAATGCAGGATGCAGCGGTAGCCGGTAAGGCCAAGGCTCAGGCCAAAGGTAAAGAGGCCGTGGCTGAGTTGGAGCAATTGCTCGACATCCTCCACGACCGCCAGAGCGAAACCCGCAGCTATATTGCCGGGCTCAAACGTGACGCTCAGGAAAGCCTGAAGTTGGCGCAGGGCGTCGGCAAGGTCAAAGAAGCCGTCAGCAAAGCGCTGGACAGCCGCTCGGCCAAGGCTGCTACCGCCAAAACGGCGCTTAAGCCCGCGGCGCCTAAAGCCCCAGTCAAGCCTGCGGCCAGAAAAGCTGCTGCTAAACCGGCCAGTAAGGCGGTCACTGCGGTGGCCAAGACACCCGCGAAAGCCCCCGCCAAACCCACTGCAAAAGCGCCTGCCAAGGCTGCCGGTAGCGTGCCAGTCGCGGCGAAGCCTGCAGCCAAGGCACCGACCAAAACGGCAGCGAAAAAGCCTGCCGCGGCTAGCAGTGCCAAGCCTGCCGCCAGCAAACCGGCTGCTAAGGCAGTCGCAAAACCTGCAGTGAAGAAGGCCGCAACGGCTAAACCAGTCAGCCAGGCTGTGGCTAAGCCGGCGGCAAAAGCTGTAGCGAAACCCGCTGTGAAAAAAGCCCCAGCCAAGCCTGCGGCTAGAAAAACTGCAGTCAAACCAGCCGTTGCCAATGCGCCGGTTGCCGAAGCGGCTGCGCCTGCCGCTAGCAATGGCAGCACCTCGCCAAACGTGGATTAAGCGCTAAGTTGCGCCGCTGCGTTGCGTAGCGTTTGCAGGGCCTCGCGGCTGGCTAGCTCAGGCGCGAGGCTTTGCAGCCAGTTCACTGGCGCGCTCGCCGTGCTGCTCGGCCAGCGTTGCGTGCATGCCGCCAGGCGCTCTAGCTGCTGGCGCTCGGCATCCAGCTCCAGTTGTTTGATCTGTTCACGTAATTGCGTCAGGGCGTTATCGCTCTGCGCCTGCTCTCGCCAGCTCTGTCGCAATTGGCGTAGCGGCACCACCACCTGCTGTTGCCAGGGCTGCGCTAAAGCGCGCAACGCCTCGGTACGCTCGTCGGTGCAGGCAACTTGTAGGCGCTCCAGCCAGGCAGCGCAGAGCAGCAAGCACACATCCGCCCCTTGAGCTTGCAGTTGCAGGCACGCGGCCTCGACGCCGGGGCGTTGATAAAGCGTTTCGGCGAATCGCCACAGATCAGTGGACATGGTGCTTTCCGGATTTCTCAAGGGGGACTCTGGTAGACTCCGCCGCCATTATGATCCGACTCCTGAACCTGACTTTACAGCGTGGCCCTCAGCGTCTGCTAGAAGATGCCGAGATGACCCTGCACCCCGGCCACAAAGCCGGCCTGATCGGCGCCAATGGCGCCGGCAAATCCAGCCTGTTTGCCCTGTTTCGTGGCGAGCTGAGTGCGGACGCGGGCGATTGCCTGATTCCCGCCGACTGGCGCGTGGCCCACATGCGCCAGGAGATCGACGCGGTCGAACGCCAGGCGGTGGACTACGTGCTCGATGGCGATCTGCACCTGCGTCGGGTGCAGGCTGATTTGGCCGTGGCCGAAGCCGCGCATGACGGCGCGGCGGTGGCGCGTTTGCACACCGAACTGGATACCCTCGACGGTTATAGCGCCGATGCGCGGGCGCGCAAACTGCTCGCCGGCCTGGGCTTTGACAGTGCGCAGATGGACCGCCGTGTCGGCGATTTCTCCGGCGGCTGGCGCATGCGCCTGAATCTGGCGCAAGCTTTGATGTGCCCGTCCGATCTGTTGTTGCTCGATGAGCCGACCAACCACCTCGACCTCGACGCGATCCTTTGGCTGGAAGGTTGGCTGAAAAGCTATCCCGGCACCTTGCTGTTGATTTCCCATGACCGCGATTTTCTCGATGCGGTGGTCGACCATGTGGCCCACCTCGATCAGCAGAAGCTGACCCTCTATCGCGGCGGCTATTCGGCGTTTGAACGCACCCGCGCCGAGCGTCTGGCGCAGCAGCAACAGGCGTACGAAAAGCAGCAAGTGCAGCGCGCGCACATGGAAAAGTATATTGCGCGCTTCAAGGCCCAGGCCACCAAGGCGCGCCAGGCGCAGAGCCGAATCAAGGCACTGGAGCGCATGGAGGAATTGTCGGCGGCGCATGTCGACTCGCCGTTTGATTTCAGCTTCCGTGAAGCCGACAAGATTTCCAGCCCGCTGCTGGACCTCAGCGAAGGTCGCCTCGGTTACGGCGACAAAGTGGTGCTGGAGAAGGTCAAACTGAACCTGGCTCCCGGCGCGCGCATTGGCTTGCTCGGGCCGAACGGCGCGGGTAAGTCGACCCTGATCAAAAACCTGTCGAATGAGCTGCAACCGATCAGTGGCCGTCTACAACGTGGCGAGAACCTGGTGGTCGGCTACTTTGCTCAGCATCAGCTCGATGCCCTGGATGACAAGGCCAGTCCGCTGCTGCACTTCCAGCGCCTGGCCCCGACCGAGCGCGAGCAGACCTTGCGCGACTTCCTCGGTGGTTTCGACTTCCGTGGCCCGCGCTGCGACGAGCCGGTGCTGAATTTTTCCGGAGGTGAGAAAGCACGCCTGGCCCTGGCGCTGATTGCCTGGGGCAAGCCCAACCTGCTGCTGCTCGATGAGCCAACCAACCACCTCGACCTGGAAATGCGCCTGGCGCTGACCATGGCCTTGCAGGAGTTCAGTGGCGCCGTGGTGGTGGTCTCCCACGACCGGCATCTGCTGAAAAGCACCACCGATGAGTTTCTGCTGGTTGCCGATGGCCAGGTTCAGCCGTTCGACGGTGACTTGGAGGACTACGCCCGCTGGCTGGTTGATTACCGCACGCGGCAGGCACCGACGAGCGGCGGTGAGAGCGCCCCAGACAAAGCCGACAAGCGTGTGCAGCGCCAGGCCGCTGCCGCTCTGCGCCAGCAATTGGCCCCGCACAAGCGCGAGGCCGACAAGTTGGAAAAAGAGCTGGGCCAACTGCATACCAAGCTCGCGGCCGTCGAGGCTCGCCTGGGTAGCAGCGAGATTTACGAAGCCGCACAGAAAGACCAGCTGCGTGACGCCTTGGCCGAACAGGCCGCGCTGAAAGTCCGCGAAGCCGATCTGGAAGAGCGTTGGATGCTGGCGCTGGAAACCCTCGAAGCCTTGCAGGCTGAGCTAGAGGCCGCCAGTTGAGCATCACCCTGCCAACGCTGGAATGGCTGCTGGCCTGGCGCGAACCGTTGCTCAGGGCCGGGCAGATCATTCTGATTCTGCTGCTAGCCTGGCTGGTTCAGCGCATTCTTACTCGCGGTATCACCCGCCTGGGCAACCGCTACCCACAGCTACCGGCAGAGTTGCTTATGCCGCTGCGCGGCTTGCTGCGCTGGTTGATTCTGGGCAGCGCTTTTATGCTGGTGCTGGAGCGCCTCGGCGTTTCGGCGCAGGTGCTGTGGACCGCGCTCACAGGCTTTGCGGCGGTGGCAGCGATCGCCTTTTTCGCGATCTGGAGCGTGTTGTCCAACATGTTCTGTGCGCTGCTGATCTTCGCCATGGGGCCGTTTCGCATCGGTGATTGTGTCGAAGTGCTGGAAAGCGCCGACAAACACGGTGTGCGCGGCCGGGTGATCGCGATCAACCTGTTCTACACCACCCTGGAAGACGTTACTGGCGATGCGCCCGGTGCATGGGTGCAGATCCCCAACAGCCTGTTTTTCCAAAAAGCCGTGCGCCGCTGGCGCAATGGCCAACTCCCTCCTGAGCGTACCCACGAGACCTGATTCCTATGGAATGGCTGAGCAACCCTGAAATCTGGGTCGCGTTTCTGACCCTGACTGCCCTGGAAATCGTTCTGGGCATCGATAACATCATCTTTATCTCGATTCTGGTCAGCCGCCTGCCCAAGCATCAGCAGCCCAAGGCGCGTTTCTTCGGCCTGGCCCTAGCCATGGGCACGCGGATTCTGCTGCTGCTGTCGATCAGCTGGGTGATGCGCTTAACCACCGACCTGTTCCACGTGATGGGCGAGGGTTTCTCGGGGCGCGATCTGATCCTGTTCTTCGGCGGCCTGTTCCTCTTGTTCAAGAGCACCAGCGAGATCTACCACAGCCTTGAGGGCGAGGAAGAAGGGCCGGCGGCCGGCGGTAAAACCTACGGCTTTATGGGCATCATTGTGCAGATCGCCATCATCGATATCATCTTCTCCCTCGACTCGGTGATTACCGCAGTCGGGCTGGTGGATAACGTGCCAGTGATGGTCGCGGCAATCGTCATCTCGGTGATCGTGATGATGCTCTCGGCGGGCACCATCAGCGATTTCATCGACAAGCACCCGAGCTTGAAGATGCTCGCCCTGTCGTTCTTGATCGTGGTCGGCACCGTGCTGATCGCCGAAGCCTTCGACGTGCATGTGCCGAAGGGCTATGTGTACTTCGCCATGGCCTTCTCGTTGGCGGTCGAAGCGATCAATATCCGCATGCGCACCGCCCGCGCCCGTGCGCGCAAGGAAGAGCTTGATCCGCTGCAGCTGCGCAAAGATTTGCCGGACTGATTCGCCTTAGTATGCCGGGTCGGTGGCTTTCCTTTCGGGTTAGCCCACCTGGCGAAGCCGCAAGCAATGGTTAGCCACGAGGCCGTTTTGGGGAAGCCGCTGCACGAGCGATTTCCCCTGCCGGTCAGAGCGAAGAACTGTCGCCATCTCATTCATCGATAGATGCTTGAGCATGGCGCATGCCTGAGATCCGGCGCCTTAGCTGCCGGTTGAGATAAGCCCACCCCGTTGCCCCCCCCATCGTTTATGGCCACTTTGGCTTGTTGCGTGTGACTACTCCAAACTGACTGATGGTACTGGCTCTTCAATCAGCCAGGGCATGACCATGCGTGCGCAGATTGGCTGAGGCCTGCGCTGGCTTTTGGCCCGGGTCAGTGAGTACCGGGAGGTTTGGCTCGGTCGGTCGCCAGCCCTGATGCTTAAGGATGAGACGAACATTGCCCTTTAGGCGCGTAGGATGGGCGCTAGACGTGTGACTTATTACAACAAGAGGAAGCCTTATGCTGCCCTTTAGCTTTGCCACCACGGCGCAGATTCTCTGTGAAATCGGCGCGTCCCGGCGTCTGCCCGAGTTGTGTCGGGAGCGCGGCGCACAGCGGGTGTTGCTTGTTACCGATCCGGGTATCAGCGCGCTTGGCCTGCTCGATGACGTACTGCCGGGCTTTGCGCCGGCCGGTGTCAGTGTCGAGGTGTTCGACCAAGTGGTTGCTGACCCGCCGGAGGCGATTCTGCTGGCAGCGGTGGCACAGGCTAAAGCGCTCAAGGCGCAGCTGATTATCGGCTTTGGTGGCGGCAGCTCGATGGATGTGGCCAAGCTGGTGGCGCTGCTCGCCCATCCTGATTGCACTCAGACGCTGGCGCAGATCTACGGTGTGGGCAATGCCCGTGGTCAGCGCCTGCCGCTGATTCTGCTGCCGACCACCGCCGGCACTGGTTCGGAAGTCACGCAAATCTCCATCATCACCACCGGCGCCACCAGCAAGATGGGCGTGGTCTCGCCGTTGCTGCTGCCCGACCTGGCCGTACTGGATGCCGAGCTGACCCTCGGGCTACCGCCAGCGGTGACGGCGGCCACTGGCATCGACGCCATGGTGCACGCCATCGAGGCCTATACCAGCAAGATCAAGAAGAACCCACTCTCCGACCTGCTGGCCCGCGAGGCCCTGCGTCTGTTGGCTGCCAATTTCGATGAAGTGGTGCACAACGGCGCCAACCGCGAGGCGCGCCAGGCCATGTTGCTCGGCTCTTGCCTGGCCGGGCAGGCGTTTGCCAACGCGCCGGTGGCAGCGGTGCATGCGCTGGCCTATCCACTGGGCGGGCACTTGCATATCCCCCATGGGCTGAGTAACGCGTTGGTGCTGCCGCATGTGCTGGGTTTTAACGCCAGCGTCGCTGCGCCCTTATATGCTGAGCTGGCACCGCTGGTCGTGGGCAAGCAGCTGCGCGCCGGTGGGGTGCTACAGCAAACCGAGCAATTTATCGGGGCCCTGGCTGATTTCAGTGAGCGCAGCGGCCTGCCGACGCACTTGCGTGATGCGGGTGTGCCGCAGGACATGCTGCCGACCCTGGCCCGTGACGCCATGCAGCAGCAACGCCTGTTAGTGAATAATCCGCGGGAAATGACCGAGGCCCACGCGCTGGCCATCTACCAAGTGGCTTATTAAAGCGCTTTAGCCGCGACGCTACAGATTGCCGTCTATTTCAAGGAGCTCCGATGAGCCAACCCCAACACCTGCGCAGTGACTATTGCCACTATCAGCCGATCACCACGCGCTGGCATGACAATGATGTCTACGGCCATGTGAACAACGTGACCTACTACAGCTTCTTTGACAGTGCGGTGAATACCTACCTGATCGAAGTCGGCGGTCTGGATATCCACGCCGGCAGCG
>JAWWDH010000009.1:0-22294 GCA_033720015.1 Pseudomonas sp. | reverse complement strand
GTGCGGATGCGCGGCGTGTCCGGCTGGCTGTTGTCGCCGTGGTAGCTGGCCACCTTGGCCCCGCGCAGGGTTTCCACCGCCGCGAGCATGCCGCCCTGAAACTGGTAGTAGTCATTGGAGTCAAGGATGTCGTGCTCGCGGTTGTCCTGGTTGTGCAGCACCGCCTGCATCTGCTCCAGACGTTCGGCGAACTGCGCCCGCGCCGGGGTGCCTTCGCTGTGTTTGCCGTAGGCGTAGCCGCCCCAGTTCAGGTAGACCTCGGCGAGGTCTTCGCGGGTTTGCCACAGGCGTTCTTCGATGGCGTTCTGTACCCCAGCACCATAAGCCCCCGGCTTGGAACCGAACACCCGCCAGCCGGCTTGCTTGCGCGCCTCGGCTTCGTCCAAGCCGCTGTCTTTCAGGGTTAGGGACTCGCGCCAGACCCGCGCCGACAACGGGTTCATCTCCTCCGGCTCATCGAGATCAACCACCGCCTGCACCGCATCATCAAACAGGCGAATCAGGTTGCTGAAGGCATCGCGGAAGAAGCCGGACACGCGCAGGGTTACGTCCACCCGAGGACGGCCGAGCTGTTCCAGCGGTAACACCTCGAAGCGTTCAACACGTTGGCTGCCGGCCTGCCACACCGGGCGCACGCCCATCAGCGCCATGGCCTGGGCCATGTCATCGCCGCCGGTGCGCATGGTCGCCGTGCCCCACATCGACAGGCCGAGCTGACGCAGATGATCGCCGTGGTCCTGCAAATGCCGTTCGAGCAAACGATCCGCCGCCTGTACGCCGATGCGCCAAGCGGTCGGCGTCGGCAGGTTGCGCACATCGACGCTGTAGAAATTGCGCCCGGTGGGCAGCACATCCAGACGGCCGCGACTCGGCGCGCCACTCGGCCCAGCCGGTACAAAGCGCCCGTCCAAAGCCGACAACAAGCCGTGCATCTCGGCCGGACCGCAGGCGTCCAAAAGGGGCGCGATCTGCTCACGCAAGCGTTGCAATACCTGGCTACTGGCCGCGCCTACGGCTTGGCAATCCGTAGTCTCAATCAGCTGCAAAGCCAGCAGCTCCAGCCGCTCACGGGTATCGCCAGCGCTGCGCCACGACTCATCCGTGACGCTCTGTAATACGGCCGGGCGCGGCCCCTGCCAGGGCGCGGCCATATCGCAATCGAGCGGATCGAAGGCCAATTGCAGATCGCCGGCCAAGGCGCGCAGCAGGCTGGCATTGCCGCCCTGGCCATCACCACGGGGAATGCGCAGCAGCGCCAGCAGGGTGTCGCGGCGCAATGTGCCGGCGGGCGACTCGCCGAACACATGCAGGCCGTCGCGTATCTGCGACTCCTTCAAGTCGCACAAATAGGCGTCGAGCTGCGGCAGCCAGCTGTTGGGGTCTTCATTCAGTTGCAGGCCCAGTTCGCGGTCCAGGCTGGCCTCGCGCACCTTGAGCAGAATCTCGCCGCGCAGCTCGGCGGCGCGGCGCAGGTCGAGCTGGCTGGCCTCGTAATACTCATCGGCCAGGCGTTCAAGATCACGCAGCGGGCCGTAGCTTTCCGCACGGGTCAGCGGCGGCATCAGGTGGTCGATAATCACCGCCTGAGTACGCCGCTTGGCCTGCGCGCCTTCGCCCGGATCGTTGACGATAAACGGGTAGATGTTCGGCAGCGGACCAAGAATTGCGCTCGGCCAGCATTGCTCGGATAAACCGACGCTCTTGCCCGGCAGCCATTCCAGGTTGCCGTGCTTGCCGACGTGGATCACGGCATCGGCAGCAAAGGTTTTGCGCAGCCAGCAGTAGAACGCCAGATAGCCATGCGGTGGCACCAAATCGGGGTCGTGGTACACCGCCGCCGCATCCAGCTGATAGCCGCGCGCCGGCTGGATGCCGACAAAAGTCAGGCCAAAACGCAGGCCGGCAATCATCAAGCGACCGCCACGGAACATCGGATCGCTTTGCGGCTCGCCCCAACGTTCATGCACCGCCTGCTGATTGGCTGCGGGCAGGCTGTGGAAGAACCTCAGGTAGTCGTCCAGCGCCAAACTCTGCGCACAGGGCCGCGCGTCGAGCATGTCCAGATCATTGGTCACGCCGCCGAGCAGTTGATGGATCAGCGCCGTACCGCTCTCCGGCAAGCCTTCAACTGGATAACCCTGTTGTTCAAGGGCCTGGAGGATATTTAGCGCCGCCGCCGGGGTGTCCAGGCCAACACCATTGCCGATGCGCCCGTCGCGGGTCGGGTAGTTAGCCAGCACCAGGGCGATGCGCTTGTCGGCATTGGCTTTATGCGCCAAAACAATCCAGTTGCGCGCCAGCGCGGCGACGAAATCCATCCCCGGCAGGTGCGGCTGATAACACACCACATCGCTCTGGCTGCGCTCGCTGTGCCAGGCCATACCCTTGAAGCTGATCGGCTGGGTGATCAGCCGGCCGTCCAGCTCGGGCAGCACAACATGCATGGCCAAGTCGCGCGAACCCAGTCCTTGGGCGCTGGCTTGCCACTGCGCATGGTTATCCAGGGCGCAAATGGCTTGCAGCACCGGAATGTCGCGGCGAAATGGCCGTGCGCTTGGCGCTTCCGGATTAGATAAAGCGAACGCGGTGGTGTTGATGATCAGCGCCGTGTCGGTGTCGTCCAGCCAGGTTTCGACCTGGGCCAAACAGGCGGATTCCTTGAGGCTGGCCACGGCAATCGGCAGCGGGTTGAGCCCTTGGGCCTGCATCCGCTGGCAGAACACATCGATAAAGCCGGTGTTCGCCGCCTGCACTTGGGTACGGTAGAACAGCAGCGCCACCACTGGCGCGCCGGCTTGCCAACTGGCCTGCCAGTCAGCCAAAACCGCGCCGACCTGCTGCGGGTGATAGAGGCCCACGCGCGGCAACGGCTGCGGCTCACCCCAGGCATAGTCACGCTGCAACCACTGGCTGGCGATGCAGTTAAACAGCTGCTGCGCATTAACCGCCCCGCCCTGACGGAGGAACTGCCACAGCCTTTCGGCGTCCGCCAGCGGCACATTGCTCAGGCCCATCAGCTCAGGGTCAGGGTTGTCGCAGCCGGGCACCATGATTACCCGCGCGCCGCGCTCAGCCAACTCGACCAAGCGCTCAATGCCGTAGCGCCAGTAGCTGACGCCGCCGTGCACGGCAATCAGGATGACCTTGGCGTGCTGCAGCACCTGCTCGACGTAGAAGTCCACCGACGCGTGGTTGCTCAGCTGCGCCGGGCTGGCCAGACGCAGGCTCGGGTAATCCGCCGGTAGCTGCTGCGCCACCTCGGCCAACAACGACAACTGCGAATCGCCGGTGCAGAGAATCACCAGCTCGGCCGGGGTCTGGCCGAGATCGGCAATGCTGTCGACCGGCACTTGGCTGCCGGGCTGGGTGCGCAGCATGTGCATGCGGTTTAGTTCGCCAGTGCCGCGTGCAACTCAGCGGCAATGGCCGCTTGATCCAGCTGCTGACCAATCACGATCAAACGCGTCACCCGCGCTTCATCGGCCTGCCAGGCACGGTCGAAGTGTTTATCGAAACGCTGACCCACGCCTTGCAGCAACAGGCGCATCGGCTTGCCGGGAATCGCCGCAAAACCCTTGATACGCAGGATGCCGTGCTTGGCCACACCATCCTTCAGAGCGCCCAGCAAGCGTGCTTCCTCGCCCTCGGGCAGTTCCACCTGGAACGAGTCGAACTCATCGTGATCGTGGTCTTCATGGCCTTCCAGGTCATGGTGGGTCTTGCGCGCATCGATGTGCAGCTCGGTCTCGCAGTTCAAGCCCAGCAGCACGTCCAGCGGCAGCTCGCCGCCGTGGGCTTCGATGATTTTCACCGCAGGTGGCAGCTCCTCGGCGACTTCGGCACGCACCGCAGCCAGCGCCGCAGCGTCGAGCAGGTCAGCCTTGTTGAGGATGACCAAGTCGGCGCTGGCCAGTTGGTCGGCGAACAGCTCATGCAGCGGCGATTCATGGTCGAGGTTGGGATCGAGTTTGCGCTGCTGATCAACCTGATCGGGGAAGGCGGCGAAGGTGCCGGCAGCCACGGCCTGGCTGTCGACCACGGTGATTACCGCGTCCACCGTGCAGGCGTTGCGGATTTCCGGCCAGTTGAAGGCCTGTACCAACGGCTTGGGAAGGGCCAGGCCTGAGGTTTCGATGAGGATATGGTCCAGCTCGCCACGGCGCGCCACCAGCTCGCGCATCACTGGGAAGAACTCCTCCTGCACGGTGCAGCACAGGCAGCCGTTGGCCAGTTCGAAGATACGCCCGTTGGCTTCTTCTTCACTGCAACCGATGGAGCACTGCTTGAGGATTTCGCCGTCGATGCCCAGCTCGCCGAACTCGTTGACGATCACCGCGATACGACGGCCGTCGGCGTGGCCGAGCATGTGCCGCAACAGGGTGGTTTTACCGGCGCCGAGAAAGCCGGTAACGATGGTGACGGGAAGTTTGCCGAGGGTTTTCATGGCGAGTCCTGCATAGCGTCGAAAGAAAGACGAGCAGGCAGGCGGCACAGACATGACAGCCACGCAGGCGTCAGCCAACACCACCGGATCACCCCGCCCGATTGTCGAAAACGTAACGAGGCAGGTCTCCTGGCTCACGGTCTGCGCCTTAGAACCTGTTTCCGATCTCGCGAGCTAGAGCCATGCAAGGCAAAAGCATGCGAGGACGCGGAGTTTACGAGCTGTAAATGAGCAGTCCGAGCCTGTTTTTAACGCAGCAGGGCCGACGCGCAGCAGATCGTAAGCAGGTTATTACGCGACCCTTCAACCTTCCCGCCTTACGGCAGTGGTGTATCGAAGGGCTTTGGACCGTTCACAGTTGCGGGGGCAGCCAAGGCATTCACCTTGTTCCCTCTTAGCTTCGTGGGCGCGCCCACGAAGAACCTCGAACGCGGCAAGGCTACGCAGACCAGGGCGGTGGGTCAATCGCGGTTGACCGTGGCAAGCCGCCATGTTGAGCTACGCCGCCGCACACAGCGAGCAACCTTGATGATTCCCAGCTCTGCCAATACCGCCGTGATTCAGGTGGTCGCCGGGTTAGGCTGCCGCCGCGGCTGTAGCCTGGAAGACTTATCCACACTGCTGATCGACAGCCTGCAAGCGCAGGGTCTGACTGTGGATAACCTCGCGGGGCTGGCGAGCATCGCGCACAAAGGTGATGAGCCCGGACTGCTGGCATTGGCCAAACAGCTGGATTTAGTGTTGATCTGCTTCAGCGCTGAACAATTGTTGCCCTATCAGCACCTCGCTCAAGGCTCGCCGCGAACCCTGGCCGCCACCGACAGCCCGGCCGTGGCCGAACCCTGCGCCTTGGCATTGGCCGAGCACTTGGGCGGCCACGTTGCTCAGCTACTCGGCAGTAAAACCCGTAACGCCAGCGCCACTTGCGCCCTGGCGTCGATTTCAGCCAAGGACATTGCATGACTGTTTACTTTATCGGCGCCGGCCCCGGCGACCCCGAGCTGATCACCGTCAAGGGTCAGCGCCTGTTGCGCAGCTGCCCGGTGATTCTCTACGCCGGCTCGCTGGTGCCCGAGGCGGTACTGGAAGGCCACAGCGCCGAGCAGGTGATCAACACCGCCGAACTGCATCTGGATGAAATCATCACGCTGATTGCCCAGGCGCATGAACAAGGCCAGGACGTCGCCCGCGTGCATTCTGGCGATCCGTCACTGTATGGCGCGATTGGTGAGCAGATCCGCCATCTGCGCCGACTGGCAATTCCCTTCCAGATTATTCCTGGGGTCACCGCCACAGCCGCCTGCGCCGCCCTGCTGGAAAGTGAGCTGACTCTGCCGGAAGTGTCGCAAACCCTGATCCTCACCCGCTATGCGAGCAAGTCAGAGATGCCTGCTGGCGAACAATTGGCCGACCTGGCCCGCCACGGCGCGACCATGGCCATCCACCTCGGCGTGGTGCACCTGAGCAAGATAGTCGCTGAATTACTGCCGCATTACGGCGTGGACTGCCCGATTGCCGTGGTCCATCGCGCCAGCTGGCCGGATCAGGACTGGGTCAGCGGCACCCTGGCCACCATCGAGGAACAAGTGCGCGCCAAGGGCTTTCGCCGCACTGCATTGATTTTAGTGGGCCGGGTGCTGCACGCCGAACAGTTCGCCGACTCGGCGCTGTACAACGCCGAGCATCGCCATCTGTTCAGGTCGTCCGACGCCTGAGAGGGAGTCGGTTGTTTCAGCGGCGCAACAGACGCCGCACGAGCAACAACAGATCATCCAGCGCCGGTACGCTGGCCAGCAGCACCAGAAACAGCGCCAAGGGTACAGTGGCGATGTAGCCCAGGTAGTTGAAGCCCAATGCACCCACAACCCCGCCGAGGAAAAAGTTCAGGGCCAACAGGCTGAGTACCCACAAACGCTGGCGGTCCGCCACAACCCGGCCGACCTCTGGCCCGTGGCGGCGATTCCAATACACCAGCTTGCCCAACTCGATACCAATGTCGGTGATGATCCCGGTGATATGCGTGGTGCGAATTTCGGCGTTGGAGAGCTTGGTGATCAGCGCATTCTGCAAGCCCATGATGAAGCACAGCAGCATCACCGTCAGCGGTACGAACAGGCCAGTAATTTGCGCCAACGCCGCGCCAAGAAAACCAAAGCACAACAGCAAGAGGGCTTCGAGCAACAACGGCAAGGCATATTCGCTGTGCAGTCGCCGACGCCGCGAGTAGTTGATCATCAGCGTCGAACAAGCGGCGCCGAGGAGAAACGAGACAACGGCGCCGAGACCACCCCACAGCAGGTCATAGGCACCCAGAGCGATGCTGTCGGCCATGGCCGAGACAATGCCCGTCATGTGCGAGGTGTATTGCTGCACGGCGAGAAAGCCGCCGGCATTGATCGCGCCGGCGACAAACGCCAGCGCGAAACCTAGATGCCGATTGGCCGCCACACTGCGTTCACGGCCAATCAGACGTCGCGCATAGCCAATGGGCATAACTGATCCTCAAAGATGGATCTCTGCGCCCTTGATACCGAGCAACCGCAGTTCCTCGACCAAGCCATTGAGATCTGCGAAGGATTCCACCTGCTCCTGCTGATCGACAAGGAAAAAACTGGTGCCAGCATCTTTCTTCAACAGCACGATCCATTCACTGGTGTTGGCCGGGTTGCTGATCACGTGGGTATCGAACATCACCCCAGCAGCGTGCTTGGCCCTTATGTCTTCGCGCTTCACACTGTGGGATGAAAATAAAGTTTCATCCAATTTAAAGCTTCGTTATCAAGCTTCAAAAATTCTATAAAATACTTATAAACCAATTAGATAGAAATCAATCTGCTGAAGGCCTAGGGCGGGGTTGTACCGAGATGGAAATCAGTATGGGACGTTAAAGTATCATCCAATTTGCGGCAAGGCCGTTCGCCATGGCCTAAAATATGGAAATAAAGTTTCATCCTTTTGCCGGAAACACAGTGGTGACGGGGCTTGTAGAGGGAGGCCATTTTTGGCCTCCCTCTACACTTGCCAGCTCTAGTTTCTCAGGGCAACGAAACGGACTAGCTAGCGCAATCTAGCTCCACTATTCGGCCTGCCTCATCCAGATATGCTGGTGGAATCGCAGACTAGGGATAGCAGGATGAGGGGGTAGCCCATCTCTGCGGGTAAGGGTGAGCGTTGCGAAGGAGAGCAGCTCCGCGGCGACGTTCACTCCCTCTGGGCACCAATCGATCTTCTGGAGGAAGCTCAATCACTCCGTTGTTGCTTGCTTCCCTGGATTGAACGCTGGCCAGCGGTCTCCTAGACCACGGACAAGATATCTATTTGTTCGATCCGCTTGGGCCTGAGAAGACTCGTAGTAGTCAGCTTGCTTGTAGGCTATCAGCTCGCTCGCGTATAGCCGGTTAAGCACGGCCGGGATTTGATGCTTCGGCACCCCTGCTTTGGAGGCAATCGTTGTGTAGTTTATCGTCGTGATATTGAAATTCCTGCGGTCTCTGAAGCCCACAATGACGAGATAGACCTTCAGCGAATAAAGCGACAACGCACTGAACTCGAACTCCCTCAGTTTGAGTAGCTTATCTTGCGCACCATCGTAAAAAACCTGCTTAGGCAGCTTGCCGTAGTAAGCGTCCTCCCAACCAGAGAGCTTGAGCTCTGTTCCTTCACGTAAAGGCTTGTCGATCTTCGACACCAGCGCTTCGCTAACAAGCCGTTTGAGAGCTCGAGCTACCAACGGCCTAGACATTCCCGATAGAGCTATCAGCTGAGGGTAGGTCGTCGACAGCGACCCGGTATTGAAGTCCGCACGCATACACAAGCAGAGGAAAAGCTTAAGAGCTGCCAGGCTGCAATTCTGCAGTGGGCGCGAGATCGGGGCCTCTCTATCCGCCCGATTCCCCAATGCAACCAGCCCCCCCTCTTGGATCCATTTGATGGGGAGCCGTGCAAACCTCGGGAGATCAGCCTTCATTCCTATCTCCTATTCCATGCAATCACTACTACGGCAATCGTCAGTACGAGAACGCAGCAGAGGGCCAAGTTAAGAGGGTTGGCAGTAAGAGCAGTAGCTACTGCTTTGAAGAACATATCCATAATTTTGAGCCTCGTAGAAAATTACGAAGCTATCTTTTACCGACAAGACGCTAACTATCTAGATGATCCATTACCTATAAAAGCTCATGAAACCCAGTGTTTTCGAGGCTTTCGTATGATCCTGATTAGTTCATTCTAGCCTGATTCAAATTGCTTCGTATCGGCTAAAATGAATCAAATTGGTATCTTTGATTGAGGTCGATATGGTTGGAATTGTAGAGAGCGACCTGCCCTTTCGAATCAGAGAAGCTAACTCGGTGGCCTTCGCCCGGAAGCTCCAAAGCGGTGGCTACATCTTGCAGATCATGTCGCAACTTGAGACTTATGAGTTACAGCGGCAACGAGGTGGTCCTCGCGTATTCAAAACCCTTGAGCCGCTTGTTGGTCTACTTACCAAGCTGGGGGTGGCAGAATTCGCCATCCTGCTAGATGGTGCGCCAGTGAACTCTCCTGCTGCCCCGCCGTGGGAAAGATCGCCACATTTATCCAGGCCAAGCTTTAGGCTCGATAGATCGCCGTTCTGAAGGTGCTACCGCGATTCAGATCAGCTGGACTTGAAGGCCCTGAAGTACTTTTCGTGAGCTAGATAGATATCTCCTCGCGCACGAGAGCAGGCCACGTAGAGCTTGTTACGAGTCTTGGCAGGCAGACCTTCAAAGCTGCCTCGAAGATAGAGCTTCCAGTTTCTGTCGCTCAGTACAACGCACACATCCTGGAAGTGATCCATGCCTTTGCTCGCTCCCCAATTGAATGCATGGCATCCGTACTTGTAGCTCTCCTGGTAGAAGAGCTTCACCACATCCGGATTGGCATGGATGGCATCAGCATGAGCTTGTGTATCCACAGGAACAATCGCCGTTTCATCGTCCCTGTGTGAGCCGATATTGATCTGAAGTTGGGTCGTGATGAAGTCGCACACAGTTGTCCCACACCGCCAGCTGTGGCTCAAGGTTTCCTTGTCGACCTGAACGCCAGCGTCACTAAAACGACGCTCGTAGCGCTGAATGTTGTCATGCAACGTGCGGTTGGTGGGACCATCTCGGCTAGTGTCGAAAGTGTGCTGATAGAAGTCGCCAACCAACAGGATGTCTACCTGGGCAGGCATCAGGGCGAGCAAAAGATCGAAGTCGTGACCCGCGAAATCTTGGACCTCATCAATAAAAAGCTGGTCGTAGAAGCGCTCAATTCGAGCAATGAGCCGAGGGACCGTCCCCATGACCTGCAGCAGCTTGGCCAGGCGGTTGTGGAATAGATACCCCTTACCGTCCTTGTAGTACTCGATCTCAGTACGAGCAATCGCCCGCGTGTGAGCAGGTGGCGTTCTGAAGTTCAGCCCGCGCGTACCCAAAGCCAGCTCAAGCTGCGGTCTGTAGCAGAAGCCGTTAAGGAACCCAAAGTAGGTAAACAGGGAGATGTTGGATGGCACACATCCGAATTTTCGGATGATGCTGCGCTGCAGGTGGGCGTAGTTGTTCTCTGTGTAGGTGATGATCAATGCACGCTGGTCTAGGGTCAGGCGCTCGATAAGCGTCGTGGTTTTGCCAGAACCTGCAACTGCAAACATCACGCCCTTAGCCACGCGATTGCCTCCGCAATGTAGCCAGGAACAACCAGCTCATCCGCCTTCTTGTCCAGCAACTCAAATGCTGCTTCTGCTTTGTTCGCCAGCATGTATTGCTGAGGAGTAAGGGCTCTTCGCCCTGGAGCAAACAACTCGTCACAGATGGCCGTGTTGTCGGCATACAGACCTATTTCAAAGGTACTGCGCTGGTTGTCAGCATCAGCAAAGATCCTGGCATGCTCGGTCACTAGGTCAGCGTAGTTCTCAACACAGTTTTCCTCGTAGCGGCCATCGTTATCTCTTATCGCTGCAACCTTGATGTTCAACAGCGCAGCAAGCTCCAAATATCGCTTGAAGCTGGTACCACCGATGGAAATCACATGGACATCGTCTTCGGCAGGAAGGAGCCCCGTCAGCTTCGTGTAAAAAGCCTCGAGGAGGATGAACTCCGCATCGCCCTCGACCAGAATCACCCTGCGGGACAGGGCGAACTCAAGAACATTGTTGTCAGGGGCCTTCATAAAGAAGGCGGCTGTATCGTCGGACAGCTGTCTGAGTGTGCCACTACGCTGACCTGGCCCGAGCAATAACGCATTGCGCAGATCAAGGCGAGAGCAGATGTGGCTGCTATGGGTCGCGATGAAGAGTTGAGTTCCGTCTTTCTTGGAGAGCTCGTTGACCAACCGCTTCATCAAGGTATGGCTTAGATGGTTTTCAGGTTCTTCAAGCAGCATGACATCAAAGCCAGCTTGGGCCCGACGCGTGTTGAGAGCGAAGCTCGTCTTGATGAAGCACTGCCGCCCCTTGCCTCGATGCTCCAGAGCAATACCGTCCTCTGAAATCACTAGGTCGGTTTCGAGATTTGAGCGAGCGCCTGAGCGAACCTCAAACTGGAAGCCCCCTAGTTCTCCGTTAAGCCCAGCCAGATGGTTGTCCTTGAAGTTCGACTTCCCCATGCGATAAGCATTTTCCAGCTGATATCGAGCCTCAACCGGGGCGTGGAAGTGGAACACAGAGCGGGTGTATTCCCGGGCAGCGTAGTCGCTGTCAATGCGGGAACTGTCTAACAGGAGGTGGCGAACTGGTCGGTTAAAGCTCGCATAAGGGTTTCGGGCAAAGGTCTGGAACCTCACCGCGTAGTATTCGAATGGAAAATTACGGCCAGGCTGAGCAAGCACTGCCCGGATCTCCGCACCGTAGTCATGCACCGGCTCGATCGCCAGCCGAATACCATCCGTCTCCAGGCCGGCCAGATTTCCCACGCCGTAGAGGCCTTCGTCTTGGCCTTCAGCCAGGAACACATCGATGACGAGCGTCGGCAGTTGGTCGATGCCACGCGGCCCATCAAGAAACGCCTCGATGACAGGCTTGCAAAACAAGGCCTCAAAACCGAGGTTCTCGACTCTATTTCGACTGCCGCTTAATGCTAGGTCCAGAGCAAGAAGCACAGAACTTTTGCCTGTCTCGTTATCACCGATCAGCACGTTATGGCGCTGATCAAAATCCAGATCCAGCCGCCTAAACTGCTTGAAGTTTTGAAGCATCAGCTTGCGGATTGTGGACATAGCGGCTCCTTGCTAACCTGGCAGTGGCATCTTAGGAAATGAGCATAAGGGTCAATGCACGAGCCTGAAACGCTGCAGCTCAATTGCATCTCCGTGCGCATTCGTCTGAGCGTTCATGCTTTTGTGCAAAGACTTCAGGTTTTTCATGAACATCAGAATCACCTTAATACAGTGAAAGGTTGGGCCGGCCAGCTCGGCACCTAGATACTTGGAGTTATTGGGTGGCGATGCGTGCTGAAGCTTTGCTACCCATCTGGCTAAGAAGAGCCTTGGCGTTGCTCAACAACTGGTGCCGAACCTCTAGCGGTGGCAGTGCCCAAGCCTCGCTCAGCAGATTGACGGTAATGTCGAAATCCCAGGGCATCACCGGACGCCCTTCCAACTGCGCGAAAGGCCCATCGCTTTCAGGAAGGACCCTATCTTTCGGAAGCTTCTTGGCTAGCGCCTTCCCAGCCACTGAATGGAAAGCTGCGGGGCCAATACTAAACCAGCAGCCTTGCCCAGCAGCGACCTTGAGCTCTGGTGCCGTACCGGTGAACCAATGCAGCACCGGGATGCCGTGATCAGGGAACTCACTGAGTAGCGCCAACACGTCTGAAACCGCCTGCCTCGAGTGGATGCTGAGCGCACGCCCCCCCAAGTCATGGCATCGCTTCACGGCAGTAGCGAAAACTTGCTTCTGCTTTAGGTAGCTAGATGCGTACCTCTTAGAGCCATCCAAACCGATTTCACCGACAGCAATGGTGCCATCAATCAACTCTGTGAGGAGGTCCAATTCATGGAAGCGCTCACCGACGATTTCAGGGTGAAGGCCCGGGCTGATCAGCATTGATTCGTGGTGGCCAAGCACCGAGCTCGTTGCCTGGAAAGCCTTCGGGCTCGTGGTTACTAGCCACGTGAATGCATTTCTGCTCAGGGTCTCGGCATGTACGTCCCTAGGTTTTGGGTAGAGATCTACATGGCAATGGAAGTCGATCAAAGCAGTTGGTCCTGAACAAGAACAGCTTCCAGCTCAGCAAGCCCCTGCTGCAGGACTCGACGATAGGCCGGACGCTCCTCAATAGAAGCAAAGGCCAGTGTGCCGCCCAGAAATCGATCCAACCCTCTCTGCTTGGCATCGAGTACAGCCAGAGCCACTGCCATCGGATCATCCGGGCTGCCTGACTTATCGCTACCTACTACTGACGGAAAGCGATAGTTGGTTTGATCAGTCCCCGGCCCCCATGC
This sequence comes from Pseudomonas sp., assembly GCA_033720015.1. Taxonomy (GTDB): domain Bacteria; phylum Pseudomonadota; class Gammaproteobacteria; order Pseudomonadales; family Pseudomonadaceae; genus Aquipseudomonas. Next base: position 9,408 of record JAWWDH010000009.1, on the reverse strand, counting down.
CAGGAAAGCTGCTCGTCGGATCAGACAAGGCACACAACGGCCACAGTGCTGGCGATTATAAGTCCTGAAGCGCCCGCAGCTTGTGGAGTCCGAAGCCAGCTCTCTCAACCTCTCCTGATCGAGGCAGCCCCGCATCATCTCGCCTTTGGTCTGGAAACGATAAGGCAGTATCAACTCAACAGATATCCCGAGTTCATCAAGCACGCTTTGAAGCGTGCCGATGAAAAGCGGATGGGTCGTGCGCGTGCTAAGGCTCGAGACTCGGCCGGGGACCAGTGGAGGGTTGATGCAGATAAACCCGTTTTCAGGGATGTAGATTTGCGGCTTGGGCAGATTGATCTTCGTCGAGGCGAGCACGGCAAACGCATAGAAGGCCAAGGATCGAGCACGAGTCGAAGCCTCACGTGCCCCTTTGAAGCTGATGCCATGGCTCCATTGGCAATGCGAGCCAGCGCCCGCAAGCAACCCTGCATAGTCCCGCTGCCGTGCCGAGTCCTTATGCGCAAGCTGGGAAACGAACAGAGGACGTCTTTTTTCCGCGGCCAAATTGATGCCGCCAATCAGACTATCGAGCCCACCTGATAGCAAAGACACGCAGTCGTCCTGGAGATAGGCACCATCGCCATCAGGCGGCTCAACCCCTGCGTCGTTGAAAATGAGAGTCCAATAGTCGCCAGTTAAAACCTTGAGCATTTCCTCAAGGCGATGCTTGAGAGGAACCCATCGTAGCGGTTCGCAAAGACCCACTGTGAGCTGGATCGTACGGGTCCACCCATCTGCACTGGTGCTTCTTGGACTGGCCAGGTCAGCACTACAGACTGCGAGACAAAACTGAACGAAGTCCCAAACTGCTGGTGATGGACGGAACCCTGTTCTCTTCAATGACCCATGCCAGCGGTTGGCAATTGCGCCAACACCATTACGATTCGCTCCCTTGAAGTACGAGAACACTCGCTCGCCTGCTTGTAGCTGCTGTGGGATCCTTTCCGCTTTGGAGCACAAAACCTTATTCATTCGGCAAACACCTGCAACGCGGATTGGAGGATTGACTGAGCCAAAATCTTCGGATCCGCATGCGAAGCTTTCTTCTCCCCCATGACGACCCGTACTTCCGCCCAGACCCATTCCCTTATGTCAGCTCGGCGCTCTTGGATCAGTGCCGGATCATGCACGAGTTTTTCGTAAGTCTGCCCGAGCTGCATATCGATGCGCTGGCAGATTTGGATAGCGATTGTCAGTCCCATCACTTCGGCGATCTGCTCATCAGTGGGAGCCAAAATATCTATATCCGGATGATTCTCGTAGAGCTTGGCTAACGCCTCTGCGCCGGCGTCACGCAACGAGTCTTCGTCAATGCTGCCCGATCCGGAAAAAACCTCCTTCAGGACCTCAAGCGCCAAGTCAGAAGCGGAAAGATTGGCCGATCGGCAACGCGCTACCCAGTCCGTCACTCGCTGGTCGGTGCCATCGCGAGCAGCCATCAGAAACTGACCTAGGGCCCCAGCTCCTCTGGCGGTGCTTCGCATGGTTGAAGCAGCACGGCTTGCTCCACCCATCCCCTTCGAGACCATGCTCCTAGTCGCGCCCCGAAGATCATCGCGACTGCCATTTCCGAGGTAAGAGCCCATTTGCGAGCGCGCAGGACCAAAGCGACGGCCCGGGGCTATAACATTCTCGGGGGCCGCGGGCGCTTCGCCAGCAGCAGCTCCTTCAGCTCCCCCCTGGTCAGAGCCAGGTTCGGCTCCGCCTCCGGCGCTACTGGGGGCCGCTCCAACTGGAGAAAGCCATTCTGGATCAAAAGGAGAGCCTGCACGGCCGCCACTGCTGGATGTTGAAGTACCCATCAGCGCTTCGCCCCTAGCTGCTCAATCGCCCTTTTAGTTGGAGCAGATAGCTCGTTTAGACCCTTCCAACGCTCCAAGACCTCGCGCGCCCATTTATGGGTACCTAGGGTTGGAATAAAGCCGGGGCCGACTAGCTTTAGAGGCGCTTGCTCCAACAGGCTGGCTGCCCTTTTCCCAAGATGAGGGAATACCTTGCAGCACTCGACGAGCATCACAGTGTCTTCGTTACGCTTCCAGTTGCGCACAGTGGCGCAGCCCTGCCACGCCTTGATCATTGCCAGCTCAGTCTGATCAGGCCCAACTTTATTCATAAGGTCCGTGAGGGATTGATGGCCACTTCTTGCTGTCTTCAGCGCATCACGAAGTTTGCGTGAGTCAGGCGTCATGTTGTCATTACCGAAGTCACGAGTACCCGAGTCACGGCTCAGGTGTAGCAGTGGACGGAGATCTTCAGTGCCGAGTGAAGGAGGCAATTGGAGCCATTGTCTAGTGAAGGGGTTGTCCTTAAAGGGGTCAGGCAATCCAGTTTGGCTAACGGCCGCACCCTCCGCGTCAGCAAGGATCGGCACTCGACCGTCATTGTCTGAATGGACTTGACTAGCAATCGCCTCTGCAAGCGATTCATCACAGCGCTCAAGAAGGTGCCATTTCGCCAATGCCGCGATATCTAGCTTGATCCCCTGCGGCGCAGAAAGGGCCTCACGCAGATAAACCGTGTTTAGGAAGCGCTTCATAAGCCGGGGGTTGGCATTGACTGCCGACGAGCCGTGAAGAAGTGAAGCCAACCCTTCGGCGAGGTTCATTAAGCTTCGAAGTGCTTCGTCTGTTCCGACTAGATCGTGGAGAAATTCTTGGTTGATCGTCTCGCCTTTCCAACTGTTTCGCAGCCTCTCGGGAATGAGCTTGAGCGCGCTTTCGAATTGGTGGCGAGAGAAAGAACCAGCATTGGCCTCTCGCTCGAGCAAGAGCAGTACCAGATAGGCTTTCGCCTCATTCAGGCCGAGTCGCGGGACGTGGAGCGGGATCTGGATGAGCTTGTCAAAGTAGTTTGTAGCGACGTCGCTCGAGATTCCTGCTCCATCGAAATGAACTTTTACAGCTGCTTTGATGAAATCGTTATCAGCCGCAACGACAAATGCACTACGGCGCAGGAACAGCAGCAGACGAATGGACTCGAGCGTTGAAATTGCGGTTTGCGGAAGGCATCGATCCAAGTCATCGACGAATATCACCAGGGTGATTTCGAGCTCCGCGAGAAGGCTTTCCAGGGTATCTCGGAAGGCTTGAATCTGCGCCGGCATGGAGAACGGTTCGCTCGGCTTCAGCAAACCATCAGCCACCGACGCGATCCCTTCAGAATCTACATCTACCTCACCTGGTTTTTCCTTCGAGGAGAAAAGGCTAGTGATGTTATTGAACGTTTTTCCAAGGGCACCGACTGGAATCCCTGTCGTTAATGTCAGAGCGGCTTCACCACTCAGCTGGGCAATTCTGAGGAGGTTGATGCGACGCCATAGCTCAACTGCCTTATCCGCTATGGTCTCGTTGTCCTTAGCAAGTCGAACAATCTCATCGCCTACGATCTGAAGCAGAGCACTGCGAGCAGACTCAAAATCTTGGTACAGCCATGGATTGAAAGTCAGAACGACGAAGGTATTGGCTGACTTGTCGCCCTCATCAAATTCAGCTTTGGGTGGAGTCTTCAGTCGAGCCGCAATCATCTTGACCAAAGACGACTTACCAGCCCCCCATCCGCCGGATACACCAATGGAAATTGGCTCGCCATTAGCCCGCGTCAGCATGCTCGCGCATGCATCAGCCACTACACCGAAATTCAGATAATCAATCGCTGTTTCGTTGTCATGCCACATGGCTGAAAATCCGTTTTCAATGATCAAGGGATGTCGGCAACCGCTACGCTAGCCGGAGTAATTACAAATTGCCATCTTAGATTTTGGGGCATTTCCCTAGGAGTTTGCAGTTAGCCTTTGGTCACACCAACCGAGCAGGGCTCGCTGCGCGAAGTGTTATTCATAGTGACACTGCATGGGATACCGTCAGCTTGCGATGCATAAACGAAACCATCGCTAGATAAGCCATTTTTCTAGCTCTGGGCCATCTACTTTGGGGTACCTAAGCGATCCCGCTCCTGCTCCCATTGATCATTGTAAAGAACTACTTCGGCAGAGAACCCAGGCTGGGTGAAACCAGTGCTGAGTTCTGCAGCTGATCTCGGGGACACGCACCCCACCGAAAGCTCCTGAAGGAGTATCGTGTGCAAGATGAATGAAGGCGTACATGCGCCCTGGTGGGAGGCTCTCAATGAAAATCACCGCTACGGAACAGACCGAGTCGGTCAGTGATGTCCTATGCGACGTTTGTGGGGATAGCACGCGTGTTGAAGGGTATGGATTGCAATTTGGCACTCTTCGCGCCAGCTGGGGCGATGGCTCGATTCATGATGGCGAGCGCTATGAGATCCATCTATGCGAGCCCTGCTTTTTCAGAACGCTTTTAGGCCTCAGGCGTGAGCGAATGGTGAACTTCATGTTCAGTGATGAGGACCAAGACCTCAGTGATTTTGGGCGCGTTGCGCGCAATGATGGTTTCAATAAAGACGGAAACTTGGCAACCTGAGTCCCGGCTGAGGCAGCATCCCAAGTCTAGCCTGCGTGTCACCTAGAACTGCGAGATCAACGTCAGCGAGGGCGGCGTATGAAGCGTTTTCTCCTGGGAGAGCACGAGGTAAAAGGGCGCTGCTTCCCGAGAGCATGGATGCACGCTTAGCGCTTTCAGCCCAATACTCGGGGGTCAAGCGCACTCAACGTTGAAGTTCAGGTCTGCACCCGCCTGCAAGCCTTGGAGCCTTGGAGCCTTGGAGCCTGTGAGCATTGTCATGAACGATAAAATAGTACAAAGCCTTTAGGTGTAGCGTGCGTGCCAGCAAGCCCGCAGTGCACCATGTTGATCGGGCCGTTTTGCCAGTACAGGAGAAGTAATGAAGCGCGAAAAAGTGAAAGTCCGAATTGACGAAGGTGTGGTTTTTGATACCCAAATCATGGCCAACCCGGCAAATACCCGCGAATGGATCGTAATGTTCAAGAAGGATGCAGGCCGCAGTTTCTTTTTGATAGATGATCAGGATGAGATCGACTCTTTTACCGACCTCGATAGCTTGATCAACGAGCTACGCAAACTCGGTATCCGTCGTACGGAGATTCATCTGTAACCCCACTTGGGCTAGCCGGTCATCCGGATGCGGTAATCCTATCTCGCGACAAGCAAGAAAAAGCGCTTGGTTGGTGCCCTTCAATTCTCGTGAAACCAGACCCCAGCAATATCTGCGCAATTGCGCCCATCTGACCAGTCAGTTGCATTTGCGCTGACCACTGATTGCATACGGCTTGACCAATAGACTGTATCGCTAGACAGTCAGAAAGTGGCCTGTCGTAAATGGCTACAACCCTCGTCGGCAACGCCAAACTTACTCTAAGGTCGAACCGAAAATAGGCGCTGGTCGTAGGCGAAGTCGAGCACGTCGATAATCCGAACCTCGGCTATCGCCGGGTGGCGCGGATTGAGCATGATGTTGCGGTCGAGGGGCATTACCGCCGAAGGGACGATCAAGCCCAGCTGCTCATTGCGGGCAAGCCATGCCGTGCCATAGCCCATGCTTGGGCGATCTGCTGGCAGAGAGGCCCAACCCGCAGGCAACAGGTTCAAGGCGGGCTCAAGGTAGAGGTCAGGGCGATCCGGTAGTTCGAGGACGGTAATTTTCATGGGAATCTCCGGCCTCCGGGTCTGATGCACGAAGGTTTCCAGACAGCAGGTGGAGGGTGACAAGCCGAGGTACACAGCTGGCACCTCGGCATCATTCCAGCGTCCGCCCTCAATTGCCGCCCCTTTCCCAGAAAGGTCATGAGCGCGACCTGCCTTGGAGATTCGCCATGCCCGCATCAGGCCACACCGCCCCACTCAATGGCATGCAACACCCGGCGCACCTGGCGTGCCCCCAGCTCGGTCTCGCAAAGCGAGAGAGGCGTTTTTCCCCCGAGGGCATCATTGGGAGATGACATCCAGGTGCCCGCGACTACTTTATCTTCAAAAACTTCCTCTGCAAGAACGGCAACCTGAGCCAGACGGTCGATGCGCTCGGAGACAACTGAGTCGAGAGGGGCCTTGCTCTTGATCCGGCGCTCAACCGTTGAGTTCGAGGAATTAGCTAGTAGTGCCAAGGCTGGATTGGTGAGGTTGAATGTTCTTTTGACCTCTATCAGCCAGACAGCCTCAAAACCGGAGTTGATCCGGCGAAGCCGTTCTTGCTCGGTTTGAGCACTGAGGCTATGAGCCATTCTCCAAAAGCTGTGGGCAAGAGCCCCGGTACCTAAGGAGCGTTTTTTGAGTGCTTTAGCTTCTGCTTCCATTTGATATTCAGCCAAATGACGTTTCTCGTTCCTTCAGATGATAGCACGCGCTCGGCACCACTTTTCTGTCCCCAGAACTATGGATTGAATCGCCCCTGGTTTTCTAGACATTCTCCAAGCTCTGGAAATAGCGTTTTTCAAACTCTACCGGTGACAGCTGATTGTTGAAACCATGCCGGCGTTTTGGGTTATAGAACATCTCGATGTAATCGAATACATCCGCGCGGGCATCCTGCCTGGTGCTGTAGATCTTTCGCCTGATCCGCTCCCGTTTCAGCAGTTGGAAAAAGCTTTCCGCTACCGCATTGTCATGGCAGTTGCCACGTCGACTCATGCTACCAAGTAAGTTGTTGGCTTTCAGGAAGCTCTGCCAGTCACCGCTGCTGAACTGACTGCCTTGGTCTGAGTGAATCATCACTTCCTGTTTTGGCTTACGCCGCCAAACCGCCATCAGCAATGCATCAATAGCCAAATCGCTGGTCATCTGTGGCTTCATCGACCAACCGATTACCTGCCGCGAAAACAGATCGAGCACCACCGCCAAAAATAACCAACCCTCGTAGGTGCGGATGTAGGTTATGTCCGTGACCCAGACTTTGTTGGGTTCGGTGACATTGAATCGACGCTCCAGGTGATTCGGCGAAGCGACTGGAGGCTTGCCACCATAACGCCCCGGTCGACGTCGGTAACCCGTCTGCGAACGCAGTCCTTCCTGACGCATTAATCGAGCCACTCGATGCCTGCCGCACTGTTCGCCAAGCTCGCGCAGATCGTCATGGATTTTGCGGTATCCGTACACACCGCCGCTCTCTAGCCATGAGTGTTTGATCAGGCCAAGCAGGCGTTGATCATCTTTGGCTCGTGCCGAATTCGGCTCAGCCAGCCAGGCGTAGTAACCGCTGGAGTGTACTTTCAAGGTCAGGCACAGGCGGCGAACTGAATAGTCTGCGGATAACTGATTGATGAAGGCGTACTTCAGCCGCACTCCTTGGCAAAGTACGCGGCGGCCTTTTTTAGGATGTCTCGCTCTTCAGTCACACGCTTGAGTTCAGCGCGCAAACGACGCAGTTCAGCATGCTGGTCGTCCTCTTGCGTCCGCTGCTCTTGAGGCTTGCTGTAGCGCTTCACCCAGGCATAAAGGCTGTGTGTCGACATGCCCAAACGAGCAGCTACCTCAGCCACCGGCAGACCTCGCTCGGTCACCTGTTTGACTGCTTCGATTTTGAATTCTTCGGGATAACGCGGGTTGCTCATGGCACCTCCTAATGGGCCGTATTATGAGGCCTAGAGGTGTCTACGAAACTAGGGGCGATTCAATCTCTCGATTACCTGAAGCGAGCCTCCATTTCTTCTAGACTCACCAATTTGCTGTCGTCAAGACTGCTCAGGCGCTCTGAGGCCAACATTTCAATGCGAAGGTCTTCGAGCTCGTCCTGCATGGCTTGAAAGGCTTCAATGCCCATCAGCAGTAACCGTCCGGGCAACACACCTACCTGAGCGCGTCGCCTAAGGCGATGGTGTCCACCTGATTTTAAGTGGACACCATTTCTAGCCTTTTTAAGGGGACGCTCATGCAACAAGAACGCCGTACCTATTCCAAATCCTTCAAGGCCCAAGTCGTTGCCGAGTGTGCGCTGCCTGACACCTCGATTGCGAGTGTTGCGCTGACCCACAACCTCAACGCCAATCTCGTCCATAAGTGGATTCGGCTGCATGGGCAGAAAAGTCTAACCCTGCAAACTTCCTTCATCCCGATCAAGTCACCGGTTCCGGTGGCTATGCATCAAACGCTTCCCAGCATAATTCGAATCGAAGTACCGTCCCAAAAAGGTGTGGTCGTTGTGAATTGGCCTGCCGAAAATGCAGCCGCGTGTTCCGTGTTCCTGCGCGACCTGCTGCGATGATCCGTATCGATTCCATCTGGCTCGCCACTGAACCGATGGACATGCGCGCCGGTACCGAACCCGCCCTTGCCCGGGTGATTGCGGTGTTCGGTGCGGCGCAGCCGCACTGCGCTTATCTATTTGCCAATCGCCGCGCCACGCGTATGAAGGTGTTGGTGCACGACGGGTTTGGCGTCTGGTTAGCGGCGCGCCGTTTAAATCAAGGTAAGTTTCACTGGCCCGGCATTCGGCATGGCGCCGAGATGGCGTTGGATGCCGAGCAACTTCAGGCCTTGGTGCTTGGCCTGCCCTGGCAACGTGTTGGGGCTGGCGGTGCAGTCACGCTGCTTTAAAAGGCAGCCATTATCTGCTTGGCCTACTGCCGCAAGCGGCTTGCCTTGGTAAAATCCACGGCATGACTTCCTCGCCCAATCTTGACCAAATGACCTCCGAGCAACTGCGTGCATTCGCTGCGCAGTTGCTGTTCCAGGTTGACTCTCTGGGACAGCAAGTCGACACGATGGGCAAGAAGATCCACCGCGATCAAACCGTCATCGAGCAGCTCAGCCACGAAATCGCGCAGCTTAAACGGCACAAGTTTGCCAAACGCAGCGAGCAACTGAGCCCTGATCAGGGCAGCCTGCTCGACGATCTGCTGGATACGGATATCGCGGCTATCGAGGCCGAACTGAAGGCGGTCAATCCACCTGCTGCGCCGGCCGAACCACGCCAGCAACCCAAGCGTGCAGCCTTACCAGCGCAGTTTCCGCGCACCGTGATCCTTCACGAGCCAGAAAACACCCAGTGCGCGTGCGGCTGCCAGCTTCAGCGTATCGGCGAGGACGTCAGTGAAAAGCTCGATTACACACCGGGCGTGTTCACAGTCGAGCAGCATGTCCGTGGAAAATGGGCCTGCCGCCAGTGCGAAACGCTGATCCAAGCACCGGTGCCGGCGCAGGTTATCGACAAAGGCATCCCGACCGCAGGGCTATTGGCTCACGTGATGGTGGCCAAGTTTGCTGACCATTTACCTTTGTACCGACAAGAGAAAATCTTTGGCCGCGCCGGCCTGACCATCGCTCGCTCAACACTGGCGCAGTGGGTCGGCCAAACCGGCGTGCAGCTCCAGCCGTTGGTCGATGCGCTGCGCGAGGCGGTACTGGCCCAGGGCGTGATTCACGCCGATGAAACGCCGGTGCAGATGCTCGCGCCGGGCGAGAAGAAAACCCATCGCGCTTACGTCTGGGCCTACTGCAC
>JAWWDH010000008.1:0-25932 GCA_033720015.1 Pseudomonas sp. | reverse complement strand
TGGCATGTGTTTCGCGCAGGTAAAGGCCGGTGTGATTTGCCACTGGGAAAGCAACGGCGTCCAGACACCAGCGACGAGGCCCATTTTTAGCGTCCGCACGGGTCGGGCAGATGCGCGGCGGCATTGGTCGCAGGGTGTGGACGGGCAAGGCGCGGGCTTGGCCATTTCGGCTTGTGACCAGCAGACAGAGCAGGCGCAGTTCTCTGCGTGCGGTTGGGTGCTGTAGCTGAATGGGGTCATAGGTTATGCCCTCGGCTGGGAGCTGAGAGGTGGCGTAGATCACTGGGAAACCTCCTGCTTTGCCTGGGCAAAGGTCGCTTCAAGGCGAAGGACGATTTCAGCATTCAGGCTGCGACGAGCCTCTTTAGCTGTTTGCTCTAGCTGGGCACGAAGCTCAGGAGGCATGCGCAGCTTGAATTGCGGGTCTGTGCGGCTCATAGGTTCAACTCCGCAAGGTTAATCAGCCGACATTGCCCGAGTTTCACGCTGGGGATGATTCCACGCATAACCCAGGTGCGGACCGTATCCACTGAAACACCCGTCATTGCCGCAAAGGCTTCTTGACTACAGAGGCGAGCAGTCATGCCGTCCACTCCTGCTCCAGTAGCCAGCTGCGAAGCATCGCGCTGTTCACCATACGGCGCTTGCCGAGCTTGATTGTGGGGATCACCCCCTTATAAGCCCATGCGCGAGCGGTGCCGCATGAGAGGCCGTTACGCTCAGCCCAGGACTCGACGGTTTCAACGTCCTGTTGTGGGCCAATCAGCTTTGAAGGTTCTAGCTCTTCCAGTTCCATGCTCGTTCCGTCACTATTCGTGTCATTAACACAGTTTGTGTTCACTATGACCCTATCTGATTTGACTAGAGTCGGTATGAATCATATTCAGATAGAGTCAATATGGATAGAGTCATAATAGATGATTTTGGAATGATAAAAGAACGCGTTATAACCGTGCTTAAGCACAGTGGATTGAAACTCCCCCAGTTGGAGGAGCTGACCGGCATTAGCCGGTACACATGGAGCAACCTAAAAAACCCAGCAAAAAGCAGAGAAATCAAAGCTGAGGAAATTGAGGCAATCGTTAAACTTTATCCTCAGTTCGCTTTATGGATTGTGAGTGGCGAAATTGCACCAGAATGCGGACAGACAAGCCCTCAATATGACGAAGCTCATTCAAACTTGCCCAATCAAAACGCGGGATAGCTACCACAACGATTGTCGCTAAGAGATGGTTCTCCCGGAATGGATAATTAAAATTAGCCAAATTGAGCAATGAGATGAATATTGAAATTGATGATGTCGAGGGAGCTGACGATGCTCAAGGTTCTGGGTGGGGAGAGTACCCCCTGGACTCAGTCTTTGTTCGTACTGAGCAACGAACTGTATCTGAAGTAGTGAAACGGATTAAGAATGAACGGTTTATCCTGAATCCCGATTTTCAGCGAGACTTTGTTTGGTCTGCGGATAAACAGTCCCGCTTAATTGAGTCATGCCTTATGCGGATACCCTTGCCGGTATTTTACGTTGCAGAAGCTCAGGATGGGCGAATAATTGTCGTAGATGGGTTGCAAAGACTAACCAGTTTTTATAGGTTTATGAATAACTCTTTCTCATTGACGCTTGATAGCGGCGGGGAAGGTGATGTTAAACATCCTTTGTCCGGTAAAAAGCATGAAGATTTAAATGTTACTCTTCAAGAGCGTATAGAAGATACTCAGTTAACACTATATATCTTAGATTCCAAAGCGCCAGAAAGGGCGAAGTTAGATATTTTTGAAAGGGTTAATAGCGGCGATCCCCTTACAAGACAGCAGATGAGGAATTGCCTCTACAATGGCCCTGCTACGGCCTGGCTGAAAAAGGCTTCAGATAATGAAAATTTTATCACAACGACCGGGGGGTCGTTGGATAGAAAAAAAATGCGCGACCGAGAGGCCATTAATCGTTTCTTGGCTTTCTACTTGTTAGGAGAGAAGAAATTTAAAGGCGGAGATATGGATTATTTTCTCGCTGTTAGTTTGGAGACATTTAATTCTTTAGATGACAAGCGGCGAGATCAGATTCATGAGCGCTTTGTTTATTCAATGCGTGTGAATAAATATCTTTTCGGAGAGCATGCCTTTAGGAAGTCGTTGGCTCAGGAGAAATATTCTAATAGATCGGTTTTGAATATTGCACTGTTCGACGTTCTTTCCGTGATACTTGCGGATGCCGACTCCGAAGTGATCAAGGCTCGGAAAGTAGCTATTACACTCGCAATAAAGCATCTTATTGGAACCCATTCTTTTGCGCACTCCATATCCTATTCTACTAACAGTACGAAGCAGGTGCAGAACAGATTTAAGCTTGCAAGGAAGGCAATAAAAGAGGCGCTCTCGTAATGATTGATAAAATTAAATTAAAAAACTTTAAGTGCTTCTTGGATTTGAGTCTAAATTTGGGCGCGTTAACATTATTAACAGGGTTTAATGCGGCTGGTAAATCTACTGCAATACAGCCGCTGCTTGCAGTTTCGCAAACCTGTAAGGAGAAAATAAATCGTGCTGAAATATTGCTGGAAGGTGGTTTAGTTGATTTCGGCTCACCAACTGAGGTACTAAGTGATCAAGCCTCTAGCAATACTATTGAAATAGGGTTCGAGTCAGATTGCTTTGGTATCTCATTTGATCTGTGTGCAGATAAAGATTCTGGTCGATTGCTAATAGAAGAACTTCAGTTCTCGCACGATGAGCAGGTGGAAACTCTTACTGAACCTGCTCGGATTGTAGAGTCTTTACAAAGAATATCGATGAGTGAAAGCTCTGAGTCGGGGTGCTTGCGGTCATCAATCAATGAGCTTGTTTATATAAGTGCAACTAGAAAGGGGCCTGTGGGTTTATATCCGGCGCCAAGAGGTCCGTGCCTGTCGAATGCCGAGGTTGGCGCTTCAGGCGAGTTTGCGGCTTGGTGGTTTGCTGAGCTTTCAGATTCAGAGGTTCCGGATAATAAATGTCACCCTAGCGACAGTGCTAAGACACTAAGAAGACAGTTCAATGCTTGGGCGGCTACAATTTTCCCGGGTATTGAGGCAAATGCAATTAAAGTTTTAAAGGCAAACTGCGTAAACCTAGAGTTTAAAACTAGCGCTACAGAAAATTGGCGACACCCCGGAAATATCGGATATGGCCTTACATATGTTTTTCCGATAATTGTAGCTGGGCTGCTCGCTAAGCCGGGACAGATTATTGTGATTGATAGTCCTGAGGCGCATCTGCATCCTATGGGGCAGTCGAAGATCGGAGTTTTCTTGGCTGCTATGGCAAATGCTGGTGTTCAAGTAATCATTGAAACTCATAGTGATCACATCCTTAATGGTGCTCGGATTGCAGTGAAGCAGTCCATAATTAAAAAAGATGATGTATTGATCCATTTTTTTAACGGTGGAAAACAGGTGGAGGGCGGGTCGCCACCTATATTAACGTGCACAATTTCTTCGCAGGGAACTTTAAGCGATTGGCCTGAAGGTTTCTTTGATCAGGCAGAGAAGGATCTTACTGAGTTGGCAGGGTTATGGAAAAATTAATAATCAACGACCTCTCAATAAAGAGAAAAAGTGAAGTAAGTTGTGAGGTTTTAAAGGGGCAGCTGCTACAGATCATCAATTTAGTGGCTGTAAATAAAAAGGCTCGAAGCATGGTTAGATGCTCTAGAGTGACCGTCAGCCAGATTTTGTTTAATGGGATGTCTTTAATTGAGTTTGCTGCATCCTTCCCTCGCGATGATAGAGTTAGAGTTCTTACTTGGCTAAGTAATGCAGGGCCATTTTGGGATGATGGGCGAACTGAAGTTGATCTGGATTATTTCACCTTCAATGATGTTGATGTAACGGATCAAGGTTTGGGTGAGCTTGGTCGAATGCATTCTAGAGGTGTTTTGAGTGCGGCTTTTAGCTTTCAAGACTCTGAGTCTGATATGTATGCAGCTACTTTGCCGGTGTTGCATGGTATAGAAGAGATTTTAATTGGAAACTACGATATTCCCAATTTTTGGGATGCGGATGAATTTCTTGGCTTTATTGAAGGTGCTGCCCTTTCTGAACTAGATAGCTGGAAAAGAATGGTTGAAGTAGCGACGGAGTCTTTTGGGGCACTAAATGTATGTGAAGATGCTATCTCCAACCTTTTAAGCACTCCATTTACAATGTGTGCAGCCAAAAAAATCATGTCACTGCTGAGGGTGTTGAACGAAATTGTAAAAAATACAGATCAGTTCGGTGCTAGAAATGACAAGGCTCAACGTATGATTGATTGTCATTTTGTCGGTGATAAGGCTGATTTTTCTGATGAGTCAGAGCGAAATAAAAAAGATTTTCGCGGAGAGATGACCTTCAAAGATCTAAATGGTAATAATTTTTTTGCTCCCTGGCATGGCAAAGTTAATACTCCAAAGCTTAGGGTTCATTTTGGATGGCCTTTGAGGCAGGGTGATAGTAAATTAGATGTTTATTATATTGGGCCTAAGCTGACAAAGAGATAATTAAAGTTTAAAGCGGTTGAAGGTTTTTTGTATGAGGCTAAAAGGGGGCTGGTTTATTTTTGACCTTTTACTAATGCAAAGAGGCTAGATATGCATGCGGAAGAAGATGATGTGCCTGAATATATACGGACTAAAAAACAAGGTCCATCGCGAGCGCTAGCAATCGTGGCAATCGGCACGGTGATTACCCCTTGATTTTTAGCTAAAGGGCGCGGATTTAGTGATCCGGTAACCTATGCGAAGAGCAGTTTATTGTGCTGATACCTCAGTGAGTTGGAGTATCGCTGAGCCAAGCAGGGATATCCCTCATTCCGTGGAGTACGCGCCACACGTCAATATGATCGTCGCGTTCTATATAGAAGATGAGGTGCGGATAGCGTTTCAGCGGCCAGCAGTGCAGCCCCGGCAGGTCAAGTTCGTGGGCGTAGCGGGTTGAGCCAGCGGATGGGTGACGCCCAATGTGGGCATAGGCTTTTTCCAGTGCATCAACAAAGCCGAGTGCAGCCTGTTCGGCATCTTCGCTCAGGTAGTAGCTGATCGCGTCATCAACATCCTGGCTTGCCAGTGCTCTCGGGATAACCGGTTTAGCCTTCATCCCTGAGCGTTCCGCACCTTGTCGCGTAGCGATTCGAAATAGGCACCATCTACAGGCGCAGTGGGGGCGGATTCCGCTCCAGCCAGGAGCAGGCCACGCAGGTGTTGCCGATCATGATCCTTGCGAATCAACTCGCGAACGTACTCGCTACTGGTGCTGTAGCCACGCTGGCCAACCTGCTCATCGACAAAGCTTTTCAAGGCTTCGGGTAGTGATATGTTCATGGTGCTCATGACGGAATCCGCCTTTATGGCAAAATTTGGCAAAGAAGCTACATCCTACCGCTAATGGCCGTGTCGATAAAGTGTCGAAAACACTGTGCTGAATAGCAACAAATCGGCACGGAGGGGAGGGCGGAAGCCCCGTATTGCAACGGTTTACGACGGATCGGCACCGAAAAAGAAGGGTTCAAATCCCTATCTTCCCGCCATACATAGAAAAGCCCTGTAATTCAATGAGTTACGGGGCTTTTTCTTTTCTGTTCTATCCAATAACTATCCAAACTACCCCTGTAATCTTCCTGCTTACGGCCTGCCTGAATACGTCTGTTCTTTCCTGACTACCACCAATCAAGGAGCGAACCGTGGGCAGACTCGTACTGACAAGGAAGGAGGCACAGGGGCTTAGATTTACGATCAAGCCTGAGCATGTGGCAGAGCTGTGCGACCTGATCCGCGACGGCATCACCATCACTATTACCGAGCTGCACAAAAACCAGATCAAGGTGGCTATAGAAGCGCCTGACTGTGTGCTGATAATGCGTGATGAGGTGGTGCTTCCTACATAGCCCCCGATTGCACACCCATGGATCATGCTCTGTCAGCAGCGGTCACCGAGTTGCACGCCTGTGACACCATGCCAGCCCCCGGAAGACCGGGGCCGGTCATGAGCAGGGCGACCAGCGCAATGGCCCGCCAAGTGACCACGCCAAAGAACATGACGACCACGGAAGGCTTAGCGGCTTTCCTTGCTTTGCGAGTCGACTTCATATCTACCCCCTAACAGTTTGGTGCTGAGTCTCAGCTCCTGGGCTAGATGATAAGTCGGAATCGGCAAGGTCAAGTGGCCACGAACGACAACAGGATATTACCGCTGCTTAGGGGGGCGGTAGGCCAGTGCTGGCGTGGTCTGGCGCGCTGAATAACTTTATTCGTCTGGTGTTTGCTCGGTTTCTCTGGGTAGGCGAGCCCATAGTTCCAAGCCGCCATCGGGAAGTAGGTGGTGATCACCGGCAGGTCTTGGCGATAAAATCATGCAGCGAGTGATTGTCCATGTGCTGCTGGGTGTGGGGAGGTTGCGGAGCGGGGGCATGGGATGCCCTACTCCTAGGGCTGGTCGTTACGCATTCAGAGGGTTTGACAGGCGGTGGGGTTCGTTGCGCTGGTGCGCCAGCATTACAGCCTGTCGGGGGTGTTCCTCGGTTGCGCCGCCATGGCTCTTCTCTGGCTGGGCTTTGCTGCTACTATGCGACCAGAGAATCCGTCCGGCCCTAACACTACATATTGTGTTTTTTGACGAAAGAGATGTGCCAAAAAAAGTGCTGTATTTGTGGTGGTTTGAAGGGTTATGCATGGAAAATGCACAGACTTATCCACAGGTGGTGGGTATCGACAGTCTTGAAACCGCAGTGTCATTGAGCCATTCTTGAATTGCACCAGCCACAACATGTAGTAGTTAGGGCTTTTCTAGGTGGTGTAATGATATTGAAAAGCAGGATTGGGTGCGACAGAGGGGCAGCGGTTGCTGCAACTGTTTCAATCAGAAGGGGAAAGCGGCTTGACTTCGAATGAAGCGCCCGGATAACATTTAAATTGCTGTATTTTTATACAGCATAAACGCCCCAACCACCTTTCGGTGGTTAGGGGCACACACTGCAACCAAAGGGCTAATCTTTCGACGGGCTATCCCTGAGGCTGCTTCACAAAACCCCGGAAAAGGGCAATGCGGTGACGGAGTCTAGAGATTTGCGCACATCCTTTCAACTACAAGTTGTAGGGTGCTTAAGCCTTCTTGGCAAGAGTTTGCGTAAAAGATTTCCTGCCAATTTCCCTTCGCCGGGGGCACGAGGAATCCATCATGGATACCAGCATCACCGGCGATACCCCTCCACCAGAGGGCTATGAGTACATTTTCTGCCGTTTCCGCAAGTGCGGGAAGCGCCTGCTAGATGCCCGAGCTTATGGGCTAAAAGCATGGCGGCTTTGCGTTCGCATCAAGAAGGGGGGCTGACGAATGGCTATTCGTCGTCGCATCCGGCCCTGGCTTTCTGCTGTGAAGTCCGTGCACGTTAACGCCTACCCTCGCTTCCGTTTTGGTCGTTGGGAAAGCGTCTGTGAGCACTACCGTAGTATGCCGGGGCAATTGGCCTTCGATTTCTACGATTGACGGTACACGGGGCAGGGATGCCCCTCTTTGACGATAAGAGTTTGCCTCGCTGTTTTTAGACCCGCAGTACACAACCCTACGCTGACAGACAGCTCCTCAATTCCCAAATTTTCAGCCATGTCATGTGTGGGAAATATCCGTGGGGCTGGTGCAAGAATATCTAGGATGCTTTCTGTTGATTCACTAGCGCGGCAGGACACCTTTCAAGCAAGGGTAAGCTCAGCAAACCGATGCCGGGCCAGGATATTCAAATATGGTGTGCCTCTGCTGGTAGTCGCTGGCGCTGCGCCCTGGGGATGGGGTGTCGCTGTCGCTAGGCATGGCACGGAACGGGGCTAAAGCGTGGCCTACAGCTTCACAGGACGGGCGTTAGGGTGAAGGGTAAGGGCATGGCAAGGGGTGAGGGAAAGGCCGCTTAAATAGGGCTGTTTTCCCAATAGAAAAAGCCCCGGAAAAGGGGCTTGAGAAGTGATCGTTTGGGGCTGGTGCTGCCTGTAGTGGCATGCCTTATGCCCATAAGCGTTTAACTGTAGAGAGGCTGACTTCCAATTCCTTGACCACTTGGCTTTGGCTCATTCCTTCCAACTTCAAAGCCTGCACAGCTTCTTTGCTGGCAGCAGCAGGGCGCCCTAGAGTCTTACCCTCGGACTTCGCACGCTCAAGACCAGCTTGGGGTACGCTCGATCAGTAGGTCACGCTCAAACTCAGCTACAGCAGCGAGAACGCCCATGGTCATCTTTCCGGCAGGGCTGGTGAGGTCTACACCACCAAGGGCCAAGCAATGAACACGGATACCCTTACCTTCAAGCATCCCCACTGTCTGCTGTACGTCGATAGCGTTACGGCCTAGACGGTCAAGCTTGGTCACTACCAGTACGTCCCCAGCTACCGCGAGTGCCGCAAGGCCGCCAAACAGCACTATCACGAAGAATGCAGAACATGGCGAGCCCGCTACGACAATGACCGTAAAGATCATAGTGATCGCATGAAGCAACGCTACTGCTCGGCAGCGAGTGGTTTTAGTCCGATGGGGTAGGTCTTACAGCGGGTTTGGCCTGCTGTACCCGACGGCGAAGGCTTGCAAAATATTGACGATCAACCGGCACGGTGGGGCTGGTTGCAGCCCCGGAGAGGAGCTGGTCGCGCAGCTGTGTATAACCGTCATTTCTCATGTGAATCCGCCTTGATGAAATTAACCTAAAAGGTTATTTTGTGTTGCATGGAAAAGCGCAAACCCCATTTTAAGCTGGCGCTGGTGAAGCAGGCCGTAGCCGAACAGCGTTATCGCTTCACCCGCGTGGCTCTTGAAGGGGGCGCTGAGCTGGGCATGGAGGTGGCCGATATGCTGGCCGTGATCGATGCCCTGACCAGCCGCGACTTTTTCAAGAGCATGACAACCTATGCAGATCATACAAGCTGGCAGGACGTTTACCGACCCGAAACCGAATTTGGGCAGGTGTATCTGAAGTTCACGCTGGTGGCCGATCTGTTGATCGTATCCTTCAAGGAGAAGTGACCATGAAATGTCCAGTATGCGGTGGGGCGGAACTGGTTCACGACACCCGCGATATGCCCTTCACCTACAAGGGGCAGTCCACCCAAATTAGTGCAGTAGAAGCTGACTGGTGCGATGCCTGCGGCGAGTCCCTGACTGGGCCTGCTGAAAGCGAGCGCGTTATGCGTGCCATGAACGAGTTCCGCCAACAGGTTAACGCCCAAGACGGCAATCAGGAGCTGATTCGCAGTGTGCGCAAGCAGTTGCACTTGAGTCAACGCGAGGCGGCCGAGCTGTTCGGCGGTGGACCTAATGCGTTTTCTCGTTACGAACGAGGCAGTACGCAAGCCCCTCAGCCTTTGGTGCAACTGTTCAAGATCCTGGGTCGCCACCCTGAGTTGATCAACGAGCTGCGTGCAGGCTGAGTGTCGATAAAGTGTCGAAAGCACTGTGCCGAATAGCCACAAATCGACACGCAGGGGAGGGCGCAAGCCCCCGTATTGCAACGGTTTGCGACGGATAGACACCGAAAAACAGGGTCCAGATTCCTATCTTCCCGCCATATCGAAAACCCTTGAAGTGCAAGCTTCAGGGTTTACTCCCGGCTGAGTCGCCGCTGTAGCCGATTGGCCGGCGCGGCCTGGTTCCGCCTGTAAGCGCGCCGCTCCTTGGCGGAAATCCATCGCTATTGCGGCCCGGTACTCGGAACGCTAACGCAGGAAAACCGGCGAATGCCGGTTTTCCTGGAGTGGCGGGGGCTGCAGTCGATTCAATCGAATCTCAGCAGTTACCCTTTTTGGCTTGGCCCGGTGGGCAATGAGGTGGGCCGCCACCGCCACCGTTGTCACCAATATCGATGCCGATGCCGGGTAAGCGCAGGCTACAGCCCGAGATCAGCAGGCCCGCCAGAACAACAGCCATGATACGTACTAACATTTAGCAATTCCTTTCATACGATGCCCGGGGTGGGCAGAGGTGGTCGCCATGACGGCCGCCACCAGGATTTTCATGCATTTGTCGTCCGCAGCTGAACGCCTCGCGCTCAGGCGAGCCCAGTCGAGCTTGAGTTTCTGATGGGGAATACGCCGCAAATCACTAGGGGGATGCGGGCGTAAGGGCGCTGGCGGGATGATTCAGGCGCAACTATACGGCATGCCAGGCAATGCGCATGACTATTCATTTAGCCGCGTGCGGCCAAGCGCGGCGCTCAATATCGAGACACATGGATGGGCCACGCCTCCTGTTCGCGTTCTGTGGCGCGTTGGCGTGGCGGCTGCCATGACTGCGTACGATTGGCTGCTCATAAAAGCCGCTCCCAGATCTCGGCATTGGCCAAGTCCTGCGTGGTGGCGTGCTTCGACTGGCCGTAGATGGGATCGAGCGCGTAGCTGTCACCCGCTTCAAAGGCGGCCGAGTAGCGTACGCCGCTGGGCTTGTGCAGGTAGCACTCGGGGCGGTTGCACTGTGCATTGATGCGTTGCACTTGGGACGAATCGGTCATGCCGCTCATTGTCTGTCCTTCTGCAGCTGGTGCTGCTCCGGTTTCTTCAGAGTCTGTTCCAGGCCCTGGCTGGGGTCTGTGCGCTATCGAACATTCGCGCGGTTGAGCGGGAGTCGCCGGGCTTGATGCCATGCGCCGCTGACGACGAATGCGCAGATTCAACCAGAATGAAAAACCCCTGAAGCGCGGGCTTCAGGGGTTTTGCTTGCTGCCCGGGGGGAGGGCCTGTCGGCTTATTTGCGCCGCCACTGGCCTTGCCATTGGATGTACTGACCGGGTGGGGTCTTTTCGATGGCTTTCTTGCCGGCGATGGCTTCCACGTCGCTGAGCTGGATGCCGTTCTGGGTCGCCAGTTTCTGGTATTCGGCGCGGCGGGCCTGGTTGATCAGACGGGCGATTTCGTCCACATCGGGGCCGGGTTTGACTACCCCGAGGTAGCCGTTGGGCATTTCGCCGAGCTGGCCGCTGGCCTTGGCGTCGCCGAGGGCGGACATGGCGTCGTTGAGGTTCAGGGCCAGCACCGGCAGGCTCAGGCTGAGCAGCAGGAACAGGCTGACGATTCGTTTTGACAGGCTCATGGTGTGGCTCCTTAGAACAGTCCGCTGGACTCGCTGAACATGCCGTCCAGCGCCTTATCCACCTTGATGTAGATTTCGTGCTCGATCTTCACGTTGAGGTTGATATTGATCGGCTCGTTAGGCATCGCCAGCTGCACCGTGGGGGTACAGGCTACGCTCAGCAGGCCCATCAGCAGGGCGGCGAAACAACTACGCAAGCGCATGGCGCTTCTCCTTGATTAAGGCTCCTTCGGGGATGCTGCATTGCGCTCCAGCATACGCTGCTGCACCCGTTGCTTGATGATCTCGTTGACCTTGTCGGTCAGCTGCAGGCTGGCCAGCAGGGTCGGGATGTCTTCCTCCAGGTTGATGTTGAAGTGGATCGGCCGGCCCCGTTCGATTGCCGGGTTACGGCCTTCCAGGCGCATGGCCAGGAGCAACTTGCCTTGCCGATCATAGTCGACCTGGCTGGTCAGTGTCGTGAACTGAAAGTCTTCCAGAGATTGCGTCACCAGTTGCATGGCCGGGTTGCTGCGCCCCAGTGCCCTGATGCGCTCCGAATGAAACTCCAGGCGCCCGCCCGGCGCGCGCGCGTGCAGTTGTCCCTGTTCGATCTCGATGCCGGCGGGGCCGATGCTCAGCGGCAGTTGGCCGTCGATGAGGCCACTGCCCGCCAGGCCCTCGGCCGGGTAGAGGATGAAGAGCTGATTGAGGTCGAGGCCTTGCAGATGCAGGGGAAACACCAGCGTGCTCTGCTGCAGGTCCCACCGGCCGGGATCGAGGCGGAGCATGCCGCCCATGACTGCAGCCTGGGCCTGTTGCAGCTCAAGCAGACCCTGGCCGGGCTGGGCGCGTGCGGCCTTGTAGGTGCCGCGCAGCAGCGCCGGGCCGATGGGCATGCCCGGGTCGACCTGCTCCAGGCGCAGTTCGTTCAGCTGGAGCTGGAGCTGGCGCTGATCAAGGTGCAGTTGCAGGCGCGCATCCAGGCCGCTGAGTTCGCTGCGGTCATAGATGCCGGCCAGGCCTTTGCCGCTGAGTTCAAGCTGTAGGTCGGGCAAGTCGCGGTCCGGGGCGAGGCTGAGGCTGGCGTTGCCGCTCAGGCGGCCGTTGTTGAAATCGAGCAGCGCCGGCCAGTCCGTCAGGGTTGTGCTCAGGGGGTTGCCGGCGCGCAGAAACACTTCAGTCAGCTGCGCCTGTAGCCGCAGGCCCTGGCGGCTGTCGTGTTGCAGTTGCACGGCCAGCTGCAGATCGGTATCTGCCGCCACCTTGCCGTTGAGCTCGAGCTGTTGTTCGGTGGCCGTTAGCGTGCCTTGCCAGCGCCAGCCCTGGGGTTTGAGGAGGGCGTGCTCGAGGCGTCGGGCTGCCAGCGTGGCGGGGCCCTGCAGACGCCACGTCTGCAGGGTGCCGGCCTGGTGCTGCGCGTGCAGCTGCAGGTCCTGGGTGGAGGCACTGACCTGGGCCAGATGCAGGTCTGCACTGCTCAGTTGGCCCAGCTCGAGTTGCGAGCCTTTGCTCAGGTTGAGGCGCAGTTGCTCGCTGTCCAGGTAGCCGTTGAAGTGCAGCGTGGCTTTCAGGTCGCGCAGTTGCCAGTCGTCGACCGCCAAGCCCGGGCTGCTGACCTTGAGCTGCGCCTTGTCCAACTGCGCGGCCCAGGGCGCTGCGTTGGCCAGGGCCAGATTGGCCTGCAGGTCGAATTGGCTGACGCCGCTACTGGTCAGGCTGATCGCCAGTGGCAGCGAGCGCTCGGCCAGGTTGCCGGGTAGCCCTGCGAGTGGGCTGGTTGGTTGAATCCGCAGGTGCAGCGAGTCGGGGTGCAAGGCGGCCGGCAGCGCGCTCAGCCACTGGGCGGGCACTCTATCCAGTTGCAGGTCGGCGGCCAGGCGTTCGGCGAACCATTGACCGCCGACGCCGCGGGCGGCGACGCCGAAGCTGCCTTGCACCCGACCCGCGCCCGGGATGGGCCAGGGCTCAGGCAGGCTGGCGCTGGCGTCGACTTGGCCACTGGCGCTGCGCAGTTGTTCCAGGCTCAGGGCGCCGGAGGCCAGCTGTAGCTGCCAGGTCGCCGAGAGTTGCGCCGCGCTCGGGGCACTGGGCAGTCGTTCGCCGGGGGTGAGCGCCCACTGGCTGAGCCAGTCCTGCAAGGCTGCGGCCTGGCTGAGGTCGGGCGCGCTCAGGTCGCCGCTCCATACCGGGCCGGCAGGGCTGTTGCGCAGGCTGCTGTGCAGGCTCAGTTGGCGTTGCCCGTCGACGGCCAGGGTCAGTTGCAGATCCGCCGCCTGGGCGTCGCCCTGCAGCTGTGCGCGCCATGCCAGCTGTTGTTCGCGGTGTTGCAGGTTGAGCAGCAGTTCCAGGGCCCGTGGGGGATCTTGCGTCTGCTTCAGTTGCAGGTCGCCTTGCAGCGTGCAGCGCCCGCTGGCGCAGGGCAGTTCGGCCGTGAGCTGCTCGATGCGCAGGCTGAGTGGCAGCCAGGCCAGTGCTGTCGCCAGTTGCTGCAGGTCGGGCGCGGTAGTAGCGGTGGGCTCCTGCTGGCTATTCTGCACGGCGGGGTGCCGGGCCACGGCGAGACGCGCGAGGCGAATATGCTGCCAGAAGGGCGGTGTCAGGCTGAATTGCTGCCAGCCCAGGTGCAGTTGCTCCGCAGTGACCCGGGTGACGCCGGTACTGGCGCGCTGCTCGAGGTCGAGGCGAGCCAGGCCGATACCGGTGAGCGACAGGCTTGCCCCCTGCCAGTCGAACCGGTGAATCGCGTGACGCTCGAGCAGGCGCAGCCAGCTGTAGTAGCTGTAACCGCCAAGCAGCACCAGCAGCATGAGCACGCTGATGATTCGCAGCCCGGAACGCCGGCTGATCATGAGTACATTTCCATTGTGCTGAGGGCAGGACGTTAACCCATGAGCCGGGGGCTGCCAATCAACCGCTGGCAGGTCGTTGAGAAATTGGCGTGCTCGCCATCGACCATGCCGCGTCCATGGCTATTGCTGTTGGCGGCGACCCGCGACCATCGGTCGCAGCTCGATGAGCTGGCCAGGATCACCGAGCCAGGGCGAGGCGGGCAGGCCATGTTGCAGGATTGACGCTATTGCCCGCGATACCCGGGCGTTTAACGGTTATATGTCTGGAGATGCCTGGAAAGTTGCCGTCAGAAATTGTTCTGGAGGCTGGCTGGCGGCCGATATTGTCCCGGCCGAACGGTTCTGGATGATTGACACGGCGAGAGCGGGCCTTACTGATCCGCAACACCGCGTGAAGGGTGCGTTTTGGCCGGGAAATGCCCCTAAACAGGGCGTTCGGGGCGTGCAGTGGAAAAACTTGTGCACAATTACGAAGCGCCTTGTCAAGGCTGCATTTGTGATTGATGTAAATCCTTGATTCTTTATGGTGATTTTTTAAGTCAATGAAAAATATGAATTTTTTATGCTGGTGAAAAAATCATCAGTTTGACTTCAGGCCCCATAACATAGGCCATCAGGCGTCTTGCTCCCATGTTATCCACTGAGTTATCCACAGCTTCTGTGGATTGTCCCAGGCGCCCGCTCTAGCACGCCGCCGAACGAGTTTTTTGGGGCTTTACCTCGGCGAAAAAAGGAGTAGAGTGCCCGCCTTTCCTGCTATCGCTGCTTCTTATGTCACGCGCATTACCCCGTTTTTCCGCTGCAACATCCCCTGTTAGCCCTCGCTTGCCGATGCGCGTTGCGCTCTGGCTGCTGGACAGCTCGCGTTTCGGTCAGGCGACAAGCGTCAAGCGCTTCGCCGGTCAGTTGCTCAAGCAGCCGGCACGTCAGGGTGTGGTGTTGGCCCAGAGCCGGCTGGGGCAATTGCTCTGCCACGACTGCGGCAACCCCCGCGACCGGCGTATCGGCCTCGGATTGTTGCGTCAGGCCGCACGTTCCGGTGATCGCCGGGCCCAGCTTGAGCTGGGCCGGCTGTACAGCCAGCCGCGCAGCAATGAAACATTGCAGGCGCGCCACTGGCTGGAGCTGGCAGCGGCACAGGGTTCGCTTGAAGCCAGGCAGCTGCTGAGCGGTCTCTGATCCGCGTCTGAGCGTTCTGCGTGGGGCCGGGCTGGGTATACTGCCCGGCAATCTTGCGCGGAGCCGCTTATGCCCATTGATTTACCTTCCCAGCTACCTGCGCTGCTGCTCGGCCTGGCCGTCGCTGGCCTGCCGTTACTGGCGCTGGCCTGGGCGCTGCAACGGCGTGCAGCCAATGCGCAACTCGAGTCCAGCCTGCTGCAGGAGCGTCTGGGCAGTGCCCAGTTGGCTCAGGCCGGCTTGAGTGCGCAGCTCGATGAATGCCGCCAGGAGATCGCCGAAATCAGCGAGATCAAGGCCGACCAGCAAGCCGAGTTGGCGGCCAAGCGGCGTGAGACCGAACTGCTCCAGCACGAGCGGCAGATCGCCCGCGAGGCCGCCCTGGCCTGGCACACCCAACGTGAGCAGCAGGAAGCCGAACTGCGTCGCCTGAGCGCCGAGCGGGCAGCCTTGAGTGCCGAGTTGCGTGAGCAGCAGGGCAGCCACCAACAGCGTCTGGACGACCTGCAGGGCTCGCGCGACGAACTGCGGGCGCAGTTCGCCGAGTTGGCCGGGAAGATCTTCGACGAGCGTGAGCAACGCTTCGCCGAGACCAGCCAACAGCGCCTGGGCCAGTTGCTCGATCCGCTCAAGGAGCGCATCCAGTCCTTCGAAAAACGCGTCGAGGAGAGCTACCAGCAGGAAGCCCGCGAGCGCTTCTCGCTGGGCAAGGAACTTGAGCGTCTGCAGCAGCTCAATCAGCGTCTGGGCGATGAAGCGACCAACCTGACCCGTGCCCTGCAAGGCCAAAAAATCCAGGGCAACTGGGGCGAGCTGGTGCTGGAGCGGGTGCTGGAGCATGCCGGGCTGGAGAAGGGGCGCGAATACCAGACCCAGGTCAGCCTGAAGAGCCCGGACGGCCAGCGTTTCCAGCCCGATGTGCTGATCCAGCTGCCCGGCGACAGGCAGGTGGTGGTGGATGCCAAGGTCAGCCTGACGGCCTACCAGCAATACATCGCCGGCGCCGACGAACCAATCCGGCAACAGGCCCTGAAACAGCATGTGCTGTCACTGCGTGGTCATTTGAAGGGCTTGTCGCTGAAGGATTACCAGCGCCTGGAAGGGCTGCACAGTCTGGATTTCGTGCTCTTGTTCGTGCCGATAGAGGCGGCCTTCGCCGCCGCCCTGCAGGCCGATGACGGCTTGTTCCAGGAGGCCTTCGAGCAGCACATCGTGATCGTCAGTCCGACCACCCTGCTGGCTACCCTGCGGGTGATCGACAGCCTCTGGCGCCAGGAGCGCCAGGGCCAGAACGCGCGCGAGATCGCCGAGCGCGCCGGGGCGCTGTACGACAAGTTCGTTGCCTTCATCCAGGATCTGGACGAAGTCGGCGCGCGCCTGCAGCAGCTGGACAAGGCCTATGCCGCGGCGCGCAACAAGCTGTGCGACGGTCGCGGCAATATCATCAGTCGGGTGGAGAATCTCAAGCTGCTCGGCGCCCGCGCGAGCAAGAGCCTGCCGCCCGAGTTGCTCGAGCAGGCGGCCGGCGTGGCTGTGCTGGATGAGGCGGCAGAGTAGGGTCGGCACAAGGCGCGCATGCAAAACGCCGAGGTTGCGTAGGAAATCCGCTCGTTCTCAAACCAGCAGCAGTACTGCCGCGCCCGCCAGCAGGCCCGCGGCCATCACCGGCAGGGTGCGCAGGGCCAGCTGACGGCCGCCGATCAGAGCGATCAGCAAGCCCTTGACCAGGCTGTTACTCAGTACCGCGAGGAAGATGCCCTGCACCGCGACCTGGGGAGCCAGCTCGGTCTTGGCGCTGCGTGCCAGGGTCAGGGTGATGGGGTCCACGTCGGCAAGTCCGGAGAGCAGCGCCACCAGGTACACGCCAGCATCGCCAAGCCAGCGTCGGGCGCCTTCCGCCAGAAACAGGATCAGCACCAGCAGCGCGGCGAAGCGCAGTGCCGAGCCCAGCTCGAAGGGGTTCTTCAGCGGCGGTTCGGCGCTTTCCTCTCGCGGGTCGCCGGCCAGACGGAAATACACCAGCGCGCCCCCGGCATAGACCAGGGCCGCCACGCCCAATGGCCAGAGCAGGCGCGGCAGCAATTGGGCATTGATCAGGCCGACTTCCAGCAGTACGCGGGGGAACATCAGTGCCGAGGTTGCCAGCAGGCCGCAGGCCAGCATGGCGTGCAGGCTGCGCTCCTGGTTCAGGCGGGCGAGGGTGATGGTCATGGCGGTGGAGGAGACGATGCCGCCCAGCAGCGCGGTGATCAGCAGGCCGTGGCGGGTGCCGACCAGGCGAATGGCCACATAGGCGGCAAAGCCGAGGCCGGCGATCAGCACCACCATCCACCAGGTGACGTAGGGGTTGAACGCCTGCCAGGGGCCGTAGCCCTGGTTGGGCAGGGCCGGCAGCAGCACCAGGGAGATGAACAGCAGTTTCAGTACCCCCGACAGTTCTGCCTCGCTGAGTCGGCGCAGGGCACCGTGCAGGGTGCGTTTGAGGCTCAGCAGCAGGGCTACCGCCACGGCACCGGCGGCGGCCAGAGGAGGGTGTCCGGCGACTGCCAGGCTACCGAGGATGAAGGTGATCAGCATCGCCACTTCGCTGGTCAGACCGCGGTCGCCCAACTGCATCAGGTCGCCGAAGTAGGAGGCGAGTACCAGGGCGGCGAAACCGACGAAGATGACTGCCCAGGCGACCACGCCGAAGTGTTCGCCGAGCAGCATGGCGAAACCGCCGAGCAGGCCGCTCAAGCCAAATGTGCGGATACCGGCGGCCAGGTGGCCGTCCTCGGTGTTGCGCTCCTGCCAGCCGCGTTCGGCACCGATCAGCAGGCCTGCCGCCAGCGCACTGGCGAAGTTCAGTAGGGTGTCGAGAGCCTCGGGCATGCTGCGTCCTTGAACGGGGCTTGATGCTGGCAGTCTAGCCAGTCGCCGGGGCGATGTATTGCGGCAGGTCAGTGGGTGAGTGTTGCGGTCACTGGCAATCGCGGCTGAAGCGGAGTGCCGCCCAGCCGCTCCCACGGCGAAAGCGCGTTGCTCCTTGTGGAACGGGCTTGAGCCGCGAGCGGTTCCCGCGGCCAGCCTAGCGCAACGTCAGGTGGCGGCTGAGCAGGGCGCGCAGGGCAGCCGGTTTGACCGGTTTGGCCAGGTAGTCGAGGCCGGCGGCGTGGACTTCTGCGATCAGTTCGGGGCGGCCGTCGGCGCTGATCACCACGCCTGGCACCGGCTCGCCCAGGCGGGTGCGCAGCCAGGCCATCAGCTCGGTGCCGGTCTCGCCTTCGTCGAGGTGGTAGTCGACCAGGGCCAGGTGCGGGCGCACATCCTCGCTGAGCAGGTGTTCGCATTCCAGGCGATTGCGCGCGGTCCAGACCTGGCAACCCCAGCGCGACAGCAGGCTGTGCATGCCGGTGAGGATGCTGTCCTCGTTGTCGATGCACAGCACCTGGCTGCCGGTCAGCAACTGGCCGTTGAGTTCGGTGCTGGCTGGCTTGGGTTTGGCCAGCGGGGTGCGGGCCAGCGGCACGGTGACGCTGAACACGCTGCCCTTGCCCGGCCAGGAGCGCACCTCCAGCTTGTGTTCGAGCACCCGACACAGGCCGTCGGCAATCGCCAGGCCGAGGCCGAGGCCTTTTTCGGCGCGGGTCTGGTGGCTGTCCAGGCGCTTGAATTCCTCGAAGATGACCTTGCGCTTGTCTTCCGGGATGCCCGGGCCGCGATCCCAGACTTCCAGGCGCAACTGCCCGCCCGAGCGGCGCACGCCCAGCAGCACGCGGCCCTTGGCGTAGCGGAAGGCGTTGGTGAGGAAATTCTGCAGCACCCGGCGCAGCAGCTTGCTGTCACTGTCCACGCGCAGGCGGCTGCCGCGCAGGCGGAAGTCGATGCCGCATTCGGCGGCCAGTACCTTGAACTCGGCGCCCAAGGTATCGAACAGGCTGTTGAGCACGAAGGCATTGCGCTCCGGGGTGATGCGGCCATTTTCCAGGCGCGAGATGTCCAGCAGATCGCTGATCAGGTCTTCCGCCGAGCGCAGCGAGCTGTCCAGGTGGCGCACCAGTTCCTTGGTTTCGTGCGGCAGGGCGTCTTCCTGGTGGGAGAGTGCGGCGGAGAACAGCCGGGCGGCATTCAGCGGCTGCATCAGGTCGTGGCTGACCGCGGCGAGGAAGCGGGTTTTCGACTGGTTGGCCGCCTCGGCTACGCCCTTGGCCTCGGTCAGCGCCTGATTCAGTTGCGACAGCTCATGGGTACGTTCGATGACCCGCTGTTCCAGGCCTTCGTTGGCGTCCTTGAGCGCGCGCTCGGCCTCGCGGAACTCGGTGATATCGGTGAAGCTCATGACGAAGCCGC
The DNA here is from genome assembly GCA_033720015.1 of Pseudomonas sp. GTDB lineage: Bacteria > Pseudomonadota > Gammaproteobacteria > Pseudomonadales > Pseudomonadaceae > Aquipseudomonas. The sequence continues at coordinate 6,523 of JAWWDH010000008.1, read as the reverse complement.
CGCCGGGCATCGGGTTGCCGATCAGTTCGATCACCCGACCGTTGGGGAAGGTGCGCTCATACGTGTGTGCGGTGCCCTGGCGCATCCAGTGCAGGCGCCTGGCGATGCTTTCCTCGACATCGCCGACGCCGAGCATGCCGCGTTCGGCGTTGAAACGGATGATCTCGGCAATCGGTCGGCCGACGTAGATCAGGCCGTCCGGGTAGTCGAACAGCTCGACGTACCTATGGTTCCAGGCCACCAGTCGCAGCGACTGGTCGACCACACTGATGCCCTGGGTGATGTTCTCGATCGCCCCCTGCAGCAGGGCGCGGTTGAACTGCAGCACCTCGCTGGCCTCGTCGACGATGCGCACCACATCCTCGACCTGCATCTCGCGCCCTTCGATGGCCGCCTTGACCACCGCGCGGGTCGAGGAAGCGCCGAGCACGCCGGCGAGCAGGCGTTCGGTGTGGGCAATCCACTCGCTGTTGGCCGGCAGGTTGGGGTTGAAGCTCTGGCCCTGGCGGTAGGCGCAGCGCATGAAGCTCTGTTGCGCGCGCTCCTCGCCGACGAAGCGACTGGCGAGGATCAGCAAGTCGTTGACCTGGACCGCCAGCAGGCTGCGGTTGCTCGGCTTGGCACCGAAGTCGTGGCCGATGAAGCGACCGGCCTGCCAGTGTTCGGAAACCCGCGTGCGGGAAAACCAGGACACCCAGGCAAACAGCAGGAAGTTGCCGGCCAGCGACAGCACCACGCCGCGGGTCAGGGCGTCGACCTGGAAGCCGATCGGCGCGTAGAGCAGGCCTTGCAGGCCGGGCAAACTGTCCAGCGACCAGCCCAGGCTGCGTGCCACCAGGGGCATGACCAGGGTGTAGAACCAGATCAGTGCGCCGAAGATCATCCCGGCGAACACGCCGCGGCGGTTGGCCTGCTTCCACACCAGGGCACCGAACATGGCCGGGGCCAGCTGGCCGATGGCGGCGAACGAGACCTGGCCAATGGTGGCCAGGCTGGCGTTGGAGCCGAGCAGGCGGTAGCAGACATAGGCCAGCAGCAGGATCAGCACGATGCTCACCCGTCGCGCCGTGAGCATCCAGTGGCGGAAGGCCTCGAACGGCCGTTCGGTGTTCTGCCGGCGCAGCAGCCAGGGCAGCAGCATGTCGTTGGAGATCATGGTCGACAGTGCCACCGAGGCGACGATGACCATGCCGGTGGCGGCCGAGGCGCCGCCGATAAAGGCCAGCACGGCCAGGGCCGGATGCGCCTGGGCCAGCGGCAGGCTGATGACGAAGGAGTCCGGGCTCACCCCGGCCGGCAGCAGCATCTGCCCGGCCAGGGCGATGGGCACGACGAACAGCGCGGCGAGCACCAGGTAAGCCGGGAACACCCAACGCGCCAGGAGCAGGTCCCGCGGTTCGATATTCTCCACCACGGTGACGTGGAACTGCCGCGGCAGGCAGATGATGGCGATCGTCGACATGCCGGTCAGCGTCATCATTGCTGGCCAGTTCACTGTCTCGGCCCAGAAGTCGTCGAGTGCGGGGGTGTTGCGGGCCTGGTCGAACAGGTCGCCGAAACCGTTGTACAGCCCGTAGGTGACGAAGGCGCCGACGGCGAGGAAGGCCAGCAGCTTGACCAGTGATTCGAAGGCGATCGCCAGGACCATGCCGCGATGGTGTTCGGTGACGTCCAGGTTGCGCGTGCCGAACAGGATGGTGAACAGCGCCAGGACCAGCGATATGATCAGTGCAGTGTCCTGGGCGCGGGTGCCCGTGGAGTCGGCACCGGCGCCAATCAGCAGGTTGACCCCGAGCACGATGCCCTTGAGTTGCAAGGCGATATAGGGCAGCACACCGACCAGGCAGATCAGCGCCACGACTATCGCCAGGGCCTGGGATTTGCCGTAGCGCGCGGCGATGAAGTCGGCGATCGAGGTGATGTTCTCCTCTTTGCTGATCATCACCATCTTCTGCAGCACCCAGGGGGCGAACAGCATGAGGATGATCGGCCCCAGGTAGATCGGCAGGAATGACCAGAGCTGCTCGGCGGCCTGGCCGACCGCGCCGAAGAAGGTCCAGCTGGTGCAGTAGACCGCCAGCGACAGGCTGTAGACCCAGGCGCGCATGCGCGGCGGCAAGGGCGCGCGGCGGCGGTCGCCATAGAAGGCGATGGCGAAGAGAATGGCCATATAGGTCAAGGCGACCGCAGCGATCAGCCCGCTGGACAACGACATGGGGACTCCGACAGCAAACTATATGGGACTTGTCCGGTCTTAATGCAGGTGCCGATCACGGCCCCTCTCAAGACGAGACAATACTTCAAATGAATGCTCAGCAGTGTCGCAGCAAAGTGCCGTGCCGTCAGGCGCGACCAAGGTCGCAAGCCGGTCGGCTGCCACCTCTTGGCAATTGTGGTCGGGCGCCTGCCCTGTTAGCGTGGCGCGCTTGCGTCTAGTCGGAGGAGGGAGCCCATGTTCAAGCCGCAATTGATTACCCTGCAGCGCGGTGCGCTGCGTATCGAACCGATGCTTGATGCCGATATTCCGGCACTGGTGACCCTGGCCGAAGCCAATCGCCAGGAGCTGATCCACATGAGTGGCACCCAGCGCCTGGACTGGTACCGCCAGGGCCTGCTCGACCAGCGTGAAGGCAAGGCGTTGCCGTTCGTCATCCGTCTCGGTGAGCAACTGGTGGGTACCACCCGCTTTGGCGACTTCATGCCGGCGCTGCCCGCCGCCGAGATCGGCTGGACCTGGCTCGATCACAGCCAGCACGGCACCGGCCTGAACGCCATGGTCAAGTACCTGATGTTGCGCCATGCCTTCGAGAACTGGCGCATGGTCCGTGTGCAGTTGAAAACCGCCGCCAGCAACCTGCGTTCGCAGCGCGCGATCGAAAAACTCGGTGCACAACGCGAGGGCGTGTTGCGCAATCATCGCCGACTGGCCGACGGACGCCTGGACGACAGCGTGCTGTACAGCGTCACCGACCAGCAGTGGCCGGCGCTCAAGCAACAGCTGGAGGCGCGTTTCAGCGGTTGATCGATGGCACGGACCGAGGTTGAGCGCACACGTTTCTGGACCTCGCGCGAGTTGCGCGGGGTCGAGCTGCTGCATGCCCACTACATCGAGCAGCGCTTCACCCCGCATGTGCATGAGGGGTTTGTCTTCACCGTGATCGAGCAGGGCGCGCAGTCGTTCCGCCATCGTGGCAGCGACCACCTGGCGCCGGTCGGCAGCATGGTGCTGATCAACCCGGATGAACTGCACACCGGCTCCAGGGCCCATGAACAGGGCTGGCGCTACCGCGGTTTCTACCCGGATAACCACCTGGTTGGCGGGGTGTTGGCCGAGCTGGGACTGGACATGGGCGGCCTGCCGTCGTTTGCCGACAGCGTATTGCATGACCCGCAGCTGCACCGCATGTTCACCGAGTTGCATCGGTTGCTGGACAGCCGGGCCAGTGCCTTGCAGCAACAGACCGCCTGGCGTGAGGCGATCCTGGCGTTGTTCCAGCGTCATGCGCGCATTCCGGCTGGCCGCGCGCCAGGGCACGAACCCCGGGCCGTGGCGCGGGCCAAGGATTTGCTCAGCAGCCAGCTCGCCGAACCACCGTCGCTGGAAGCCCTGGCCCGGGCGGTCAACCTCTCGCCTTTTCATTTTGCCCGGGTGTTCCGCCGCGCCACCGGCCTGCCGCCCCACGCCTGGCTGATGCAGCGCCGCCTGGAGCAGGCGCGCGGCCTGCTGAAAAACGGCTGCACGCCGCTGAGTGTGGCCATGCAACTGGGCTTCGCCGACCAGAGCCACCTGAGTCGGCAATTCAAGCAGACCTATGGCGTCGGCCCGGGCGCCTACCGCAAGGCCTGCAGCGGCCGGCCCGGGTAGGGGGCGCGGGGCCGCCTAGGCCGTGCGCGACGGGGCTGGCGGGTATTTTGGTGCGCACGGCGCACCCTACGGGTCGAGGTCATCCTGGCAATGATTTCGCGATGGTTCTCTGTGTGCCGGCGACGCTCCGCGACCGCAGCGGAGCGCCGCCCGGCCGCGCACTCCCCATGCAGGCGGCCCGCCGCTGTTTGACTGCGCAAGATCGTTCAAGACCGCCCTCAGGGCTGCGGTGTAACCTGCGCAGCCCAAGGAGGATCCATGTCCCGTCAACACGAGTTCGCCCAGGGCGCCCGCGACATGCTGCCGATGTTGCTCGGCGCCATACCCTTCGGCATCATTTTCGGCAGCCTGGCCGGGGCCGCCGGCCTGAGCGCCTGGCAGGCCCTCGGCATGTCGCTGCTGGTGTTCGCCGGCTCGGCGCAGTTCATCGCCATCAGCCTGCTCGGCGCCGGTACCGGCCTGGCCGTGCTGCTGCTCACCACCCTGGTGGTCAACCTGCGCCACGCCCTGTACAGCGCCAGCCTGCAACCCTTCGTGCGCCATCTGCCCAAGCGCTGGCGCATGCCGCTGGCGTTCTGGCTGACCGACGAGGCCTACGCGGTGGTGCTCAATCGCTACACCGAGTCCGACAGTTCGCCGCACAAGCACTGGTATTTCCTCGGCGCGGCGCTGGCCATGTACCTGAACTGGCAGCTGTGCACCCTGGTCGGCGTGCTGTTTGGCCAGCGCGTGCCGAACCTCGCTGCCTGGGGCCTGGACTTTGCCATGCTGGCGACCTTTATCGGCATCGTCGTGCCCATGTTGCGCTCTCGTCCGCAGGTGGCGGCGGCGCTGGTGGCCGGCGCGGTGGCACTGGCCTGCCATGCCTGGCCGTACAAGCTGGGTCTGCTGGCTGCGGCGTTCAGCGGGATCGTCGTCGGCGTGCTGCTGGAGCGACGTAGCGAAGTGGACGTGGAGGAGCTGGCCTGATGGACAACTGGTTATTGATCTTCGGCATGCTGGCGATCACCTTTTCGATTCGCTACAGCCTGTTCGCCTTTCCCGACCTGCGCGTCCCGCCGCTGGTGCGCCAGGGCCTGCATTTCGTGCCGACCGCGGTGCTCACCGCCATCGTGCTGCCGGGCATGCTGCTGCCGGACGGACGGCACTGGGCGCTGAGCCTGGACAATGCCTACCTGTGGGCGGGGCTGGCGACTATCGCCATCGCCGCCGTTACCCGTCACCTGCTGGCGACCATTGGCGGCGGTCTGCTGGTGTTCTTCCTGTTGCGCTGGGCGCTGGGCCAGTTGCCGCTCTGAGATCGGTGATTTTTCCCGCTGCCCTCATCCGGCGCTGCGCGCCACCTTGAGCCGGAGGGAGGAGGGCGTCACGCCCGTTTTTCTCGCGAACAAACCGGCAAAAAACGTCTTTCCCTGTGGCTTTGCCAGGGCTTGTTGCAGTCCAATGCTGGACGGGCGTCGCGGCGCCCGCGGTTTTCCCGGCCCTGCACGGCCCTCATGCCAGGTACATGGACGATGACCCCACACTCGCAATTCACCCTGCTCGGTTCAAGGCGCTTCCTGCCGTTCTTCCTCACCCAGCTGCTCGGCGCCTTCAACGACAACATCTTCAAGCAGTCGCTGATCCTCGCCATCCTCTACAAACTCAGCTCCGGGACGGACGGCAGCCTGCTGGTCAATCTCTGCGCGCTGCTGTTCATCCTGCCGTTCTTCCTGTTTTCCGCGCTCGGCGGGCAGTTCGGCGAGAAGTTCGCCAAGGACCGCCTGATCCGCACGATCAAGTTCGCCGAGGTCCTGATCATGCTTGCCGGCGCCGCCGGGGTGCTGCTGAATAATCTGCCGCTGATGCTCGCCGTGCTGTTCTGCATGGGCACCCAGTCGGCGCTGTTCGGTCCGGTCAAGTATTCGATCCTGCCGCAGCACCTGCGCGAGGAGGAATTGGTCGGCGGCAACGCCCTGGTGGAGATGGGCACCTTCCTGGCGATTCTCGCCGGCACCATCGGCGCCGGTATCATGATGGCCAGCAGCGGCTACGCCAGCCTGGTTGCCGGCACCGTGGTGACGGTGGCGGTGCTCGGCTACCTGGCCAGTCGCAGCATTCCCCGTGCCCATGCGGCGCTGCCGGAGCTGGTGCTGGACTGGAATATCTTTCGTCAGTCGTGGCGGATCATGCGCCTGGGCCTGGTCGAGCAGCGGCCTGCGGTCTCGCGCTCGCTGGTCGGCAACTCCTGGTTCTGGTTTCTCGGTGCGGTCTACCTGACGCAGATTCCGGCCTATGCCAAAAAGTGGCTGTACGGCGACGAAAGCGTGGTGACCCTGATTCTCGCGGTGTTCTCGGTCGGCATCGCGCTGGGTTCGATGCTCTGCGAACGGATGAGCGGGCACAAGGTGGAGATCGGCCTGGTGCCCTTCGGCTCGATCGGCCTGACCCTGTTCGGCGTGCTGCTCTGGTGGCACTCGGGCGGTTTTCCGCAGGGCGCGCAGGCCCACGACTGGCTGGCGGTGCTCAGCCATGGTCAGGCCTGGTGGATCCTGTCCTCGATCCTCGGCATCGGCCTGTTCGGCGGCTTCTACATAGTGCCGCTGTACGCCCTGATCCAGTCGCGCACCGCCGAACACGAGCGGGCGCGGGTGATCGCCGCCAACAACATTCTCAACG